>CAZSBW010000178.1:0-6019 GCA_964604815.1 uncultured Salinivenus sp.
CCGAAGAGCGGCTGCGCGAGACGGGCGAGCACATCACCACCCTCGCCGAGGCCGAGGACCTTCAGGCCCACGCCGAGGCCATCCGCGCCCGTCTGAACCAGTCTGAAGAGTGATTGCAGATGGGCGCCTGGGCCCAGACAGTGTGAGTGTTTTCCTCTGACCATCCGGGGTCGACTGAGATACGGGAAACAGAAGCGACGGACACCTGCCGTTCCCCCAGCTATTAATTCACTAAAAGTTAATTTTTATTCTGTAAGCGGTTACATTTCTTTTCTACCCACAGGCTGGAAATTTTCTCGAAATTCGGTACGCAGATGGCATGAACAGACGGCTCACCCCTCATGCCGCTCTTTCATCCTGTAACCGCTTACGCGCACCCTACCTTCGTTTTCCCACCCGGAATGACCCTCCCGCACTGTTATGACTGTCCACGATGACTGGAAAGACTTGCTTCATTCCCGTTTTTCCCTCATTGTCGTTTTCCTACTGACGGTCGGTCTGCTGGGCGGCTGCTCTGACCAGAGCACGCTTGTAGAAAACGATTCGCCTTCCCAGCAGTCCTCCTCCCCGGTTTCTGAAAAGGCCACCTCCGAGGTTCCCCCTGTCATGATGCAGGGTTTTTACTGGGATGCCCCCGCCGACGTTGGAGGCGGCAAATGGTGGGATCACGTGCGCAAGCGCATCCCTGAGCTTGCCGACGACGGGTTTACAAAGATCTGGCTCCCCCCCGCCTCGAAGGCCCAGAACGATCCCTCGATGGGCTACGATCCGTACGATTACTTCGATCTCGGCGAGTACGACCAGAAGATGGGCGTCGAGACGTGGCACGGCAGCCGCCACGAACTGGAGAAGCTCATCAGTACAGCTCACGACAATGGCATCAACGTCGTGGCCGACATTGTGAACAACCACATGTCCGGCGGCAAGCTGGAGTACAACGAGAACACCGATGATTCGACGTACACGGACTTCGACCCGAAGAGCGGTCGGCTTGAGTTCAATTACAACAACTTCCACCCCTCAACCTACGAGGACTCTGACGCAGGCTCCTTTGCAGGCTTTCCGGACCTGGCCCACGCCAATCCCGAGACGTACAATACGATCAAGCAGTACCAGCTCTTTCTCGACTCGCTCGGCTTCGACGGCTGGCGCTACGACTACGTGAAGGGCGTGGACCCGCACGTCACCCGCGATCTCCAGAATGACGTCGGAGGCTTTGCGGTCGGTGAGTACTACGATGGCAGCAAGAGCAAGCTCATCAACTGGCTGGAGGCTGTCGACTACAAGGCCAGTGCCTTTGACTTTCCCCTCCACTTTGCACTGAAGGATCTCTGCAACAGCACCGATGGCAGCTACGACCTGCGCAACCTTTGGGGATCGGGGCTGCTGTGGGATAAGCCGTTTCACACCGTTACCTTTGTCTCCAACCATGACACCGACAAGGACAATCCCATCATCTACGACAAGATGATGGCCTACTCGGTGGTGCTCACCCACGAGGGGCTGCCCACAGTCTTCTGGAAGGACTACTACAACTACGATCTTGCCAAACGCGACAAAGCCACTGGCATCGCACAGCTGGTGTGGGTCTACCAGAACTTGGCCGACGGCGGGTCGTCGCTACTACACGAGAGCCCGAACCTCTATATCATGCAGCGGAACGGGGAGCCGGGGCTCGTGCTCGTCTTGAACGATGATCCGGACGACTGGAAGGGACAGACAGTGACCACGCAATGGGCAAACACGAAACTGCATGCCTATGCCTGGAACGGCGGCGCACAGCCGAAAGACAAATGGACAGACGGCAACGGAACGGTGGATCTCTGGGCGCCACCGCGCGGGTACGCCGTCTATGCCCCGTCCGGCTACTAATCACTCGTCCAGAGACGTCTGCTGGACTGCATACGCCCGTCTCGGCAAACCGCCGGGACGGGCTTTTTCTTTTGAACAAGCCCAACCCGGCGAACGGGTACGAAAAAGCCGTGACGAGGGAGACATTTGATTTCTGAAACGCTATATTGAATTTGTATATTGCTGGGCGGATTTGTCCTGTCGCTCTTTCGCCAAATGTCTCTCGTTTCATGGCTGTCCAGACCTCCTCTACCTCCACCGACGACGTGCTCGACCTCATCCGGCCGGCCGTGCGGGACGAGAGCGAATATGTGGTCGACGCCCCAGGCACGCCGGAGGTGAAGCTCAACCAGAACGAGAGCCCGTTCGATTTGCCGGCGGACCTGAAGGAGGAGCTGATGGGCGTCTTCGAAGAGGTTGACTTCAACCGCTATCCCACCGAGCAGCCCGACCGGCTGCGCCACGCCCTGGCCGAGCACAACGACGTGCCGCCCGAAAGCATCATCGTGGGCAATGGGTCGAACGAAATCACGTACACCTTCGGCCTCGCCTTTCTGGAGGCCGGGTCTCCGGTGGTGCTGCCGCGGCCCATGTTTGCCCTCTACGGAAAGGTCGCCCGCCTCCAGGAGGCAGAGCTCACAGAGGTGCCCCCGCGCGACGACTTCACCTTCGACACCGACGGGCTCGTAGCGGCGGTCCGCGACACCGGCGCCCGGCTTACGATCCTCGCCAGCCCCAACAATCCCACGGGGCGGGCCATGACGCTCGACGAGATCGAGCGAGTCGCTGCTGCCTCGCCCGGAATTGTCGTGGTCGACGAAGCCTACGTCGAGTTCAACCCGGAGCCCAGTGCCGTTTCGTTGATGAGCGACCACCCAAACGTCATGGTGCTGCGGACGCTGTCGAAGGGCTTTGGGCTGGCCGGTCTGCGCCTCGGCTACCTCATCGCCCAGCCGCCGGTAGTGAAAGAACTTATGAAGGCGCGACTTCCGTTCATGGTGGATCGGCTGGCGGAGCAAACGGCCCTGGCCGTTCTCCAGCGTCCGGCGCTCATCGAGGAACGCGTGCGTCGGATGCAGGTCTCTATCACGGAGGTAACTGAGGCCCTCAAGCAGATGGAGGGGGTAGACGTGGTGCCCACCGAAGCAAATTTCGTAATCTTCACGACCCCGACGCCCGCGAACGCGTTGCAGGATCAACTTACCGACCGTGGTGTGCTGGTGCGCAACATGGGGGGCTACCCCGAACTGGAGGGGTATCTCCGGGTCAGCGCAGGGACGCGAGCGGAGAACAAGGCGTTTCTGACTGCGTTGGAAGAGACGCTCTAAATTGGACGCTCCGGAGGGCGCAGCAGGCGGGACCGTCCGCCGGTTTCCCTGCGCCCATCGCTGTCGGTCTCGGGTGTCGGACGCTTTTTTCTGAATACACTGCGATCGCGATGGATTTTACTCGTGTTGACATCATCGGTCTCTCTACGAGCCCTTCCAGCGGCGGCGCCTACGCGCTCGTGCTGGGAGAGGTCGAGGGCAATCGTCGTTTGCCCATCATCATCGGCGCCTTCGAGGCGCAGGCGATTGCGCTGGAGCTGGAGAAGATTCAGCCGCCCCGCCCGATGACGCACGATCTGTTGCGCGACACCTTTGAAGAGCTTGAGGTGGAGGTCACGGAAGTGGTCATCGACGAGCTCCGCGAGGGGACGTTTTTCGCGAAGATCCGTTACCGCCACGACGGGGACGAGCATCAACTCGACTCCCGTCCCAGCGACGCCGTGGCGCTTGCCGTGCGCGTCGACGCGCCCATCTACGTGGCACCGATGGTTCTCGATGAGGCCGGCATCGTCGCCGAAGACGAATCCGGCATCTCCTCCATCACCCAGCAGGCCGAAGAGGCGTCGGCCGGGGGAACGTCCGAAGAGGAAGAGCCCGGGGGCACCGAGCTCGAACGAAAACAAAAGCAGCTCGAGAAAGCCGTCGAGAAAGAAAACTACGAGCGGGCTGCCGAGCTCCGAGACGAAATCAAACAGCTTCAGCAGGAGCAGGAACAGAATCAAAATTAGCCCATCCCGGCTCGTTCGTCCACGTGATGGCCTGTTGGTCCGACTCGTTCCGAGCCCCGGCGAAGCTGTGAGGGGATGCCCCTCTGGCTTCGCCTTTTCTATTTGTCCTCCGGCCGCAGTTCCGGCCCCGTCTCGCTCGTCCGTCGCACACATCTGCTTTCGCATGTCCCCGACTGCCACCCGTCCCGCGGTTCGCCGCTGTTCCCCCGCCGACCTCGGCGCCTTCCCCGACCTCTTCGTCGATTACTGCACCGAGTACGACGCCGTGGCTGATTTCTACCCGGGCGACTGGCGCGAGGAGGATACCCGGAAAACAGCGGCCGAGCGGGCCGCCGCCCGCCCGGTGGATCGCGACGCCGTGGCCGACGTGCTGGCCGATCAGAATGCGGAGTGGGGCGGTGGAGGCGCCGCGCAGCGAAATGTTGAAGCGCTCCGCGACCCCGAGGCGGTGGCTGTGGTGACGGGGCAGCAGGTGGGCCTCTTCACCGGGCCGCTCTACACGATTTACAAGACAATCACCACGCTCCAGCTGGCCGAGGAGTGGGCCGAGCAGACCGGCCGCACAGTGGTCCCCGTTTTCTGGGTCGAGGGCGAGGATCACGACTTTGAAGAGATCGCTACGGTCCACCTGCTGCGGCGCAACGAAGAGGTGCCCCTCTCCTACGAGCCCGGCGTGACCGACAATCCCGGCGCAGTAGGCCGCCTGCCGCTCACCGATGCCATCACCGACGTGCTCGGTCGACTCGACGATATGCTCCCGGACTCCGACTTCAAGCCGGCAGTGATGGAGCGGGTCCGCGCGGCCTACCGGCCCGGCACGCCCCTCGAGGACGCGTTTGCTCATCTTTTTCGGTCGCTGTTCGCGGACGAGGGGCTCGTCTTCATGAACCCGGACGACGAGCGGCTCAAGGGCCTCACGCGCCCCCTCTTCCGGCGCGAGATCGAGGATCCGGAGACGCCCGCCGCCCGCATCGACGCCACGAGTCAGGCGCTCCGCGGCCAAGGCTACCACGCGCAGGTGCACGCTCGGCCCACCAACCTCTTCTGGCTGGCCGACGACGCCCGCTACGCCATTGATCTTGGCGACGACGGACAATTCGTCCTCCGCGGCACGGACCGGTCCTTCTCGCGCGAGGAGCTGCTCGACCGCCTTGACGCCGAGCCGGCACGCTTTAGCCCGAACGTCGTCCTGCGTCCGCTCATGCAGGACCACCTCCTGCCCACGGCGACCTACGTGGCGGGGCCCGGCGAGGTCTCCTACTTCGCCCAGTACGGCGACGTCTACGACTGGGCAGAGCTCGATATGCCCCTCATCCACCCCCGCGCCAGCGTCAGCCTCGTGGAGGGCAAGGTGCAGAAGGTGCTCGACAAGTACGACCTCGGCGTGTGCGACTTCCGCGACGATCTCGACGCCCTCTTCCAGGACGTGGTCGTCGACACGATGAACGTGGACGTTGATGCCGTTTTCCAGGACGCCACGACCGACCTGCACAAGGCCCTCAATGCCTTGAAGCCGGAGGTGGAGGCAGTGGATGGATCCCTCGGGGCGGCGGCCGAGGCCACGCGGGCCGCCCTCGTTGAAGAGATGAACGACCTCAAGCAGAAGGTCGTACGCGCCGAGAAGCGGCAGCGGGACGAGGTGCGGGCGCAACTCGAAAAGGCTCACGCCAACCTCCGACCGAACGGCTCGCTCCAGGAGCGCACGATCAACGTGCTGTACTACCTCAACAAGTACAGCCTCGACCTGCTCGATGACCTGCGCAACACGCTCCACACCGACACGTCGGCGCATCAGATCGTCGAACTGTAGAAATGAAACGAACGGAAAGGCGGGGGAAGGGTCTCGCCCCCAGCGCTCCGGTCGGAGTGACTCCTCCCGAGGGAAGTGCATGAGACTGCACTACCGTTTGTCGCCCCGCGTCCAAGCCTCCACGCAACAGGAGCACAGCGACGGCCGGGCACACTTGAGCCTCCACGATTCCGAAACACGCCCCCGACAGATGCCTCCCATGAACGACGTGCCGTCCCCCAACGCGCTGTTCAGCCCTCTCATCGAACACGCCATCGAGCTGTCGGCCCAGTGGCACGACGGCACCTATCGCAAGAGCGTGT
>CAZSBW010000179.1:0-6013 GCA_964604815.1 uncultured Salinivenus sp.
ACGGCCTCCAGGACCACAACCTGGCGCTCTAACCGACTGAGCTACGTCCACCATGTAAAGTCCACATCCTGAGACGAAAATGCTAACCGGTTCGTTTCATGATTGTACGGAGTGTCTCCGTCCTCAGGCGTGAACTTTCCGTGGACCCGAGGACCCGTCTTTCAGCGGCAAGAATCAGTGCGGAATGCTCAACTGTTCGCCGCGGGGCGTGCATGGAAGCCTCCTCAGAGTTGATCCATCAGGTTTGCCATTTCGAGAGCAGCAGCGGCAGCATCGCTGCCCTTGTTTCCGGCTTTGGTTCCCGCGCGCTCAATGGCCTGTTCGATGGTATCGGTCGTGATGACACCAAAAATAACCGGCACCTCAGTATCGAGGGCCGTCTGCATCGTGCCGCTCGACACCCCGGAGCACACGTAGTCGAAGTGATCGGTTGCCCCCCGAATGACGGCGCCGACGCAGATGACGGCGTCGTAGTCGCCGGAACCCGCACACTTCTTGGCGGCAACGGGAATTTCCAGCGATCCGGGTACGTGCACGATGGTGACGTCTTCGAGATCGACGCCGTGCCGATCCAGGGTGTCGAGGGCCCCGTCGAGCATCGACTCGGTCACGAACTCGTTGAATCGGCTCACCACAATGGCGAACCGGTGTTCGTCGGCGACGAGATCTCCTTCGAGGTGCGTGGGCATCGACTCGGTTTTCGGCGGGCGAAGGAAACGAAAGCGATGCGCTGTTATGCGAGAACGACCCGAAATCGTTCCCACGCCGAACGGCTCATTCCCACGGTCCCAAAGTGCGCTTCCTCGTCGTCGGTTCGACCGTGATAGTCGGAGCCGCCAGTCGTACACAAATCGTACCCACGGGCCAGTCGCTCGTAGTAGCCTCGGAGCGAGGCATCGTGAGACGGATGTCGTGTTTCAATGCCATCTAGCCCTGCATCCACGAGATGACGAATTTGGGTCCCCGATGTCCAGTGCCCGGGATGCGCGAGGACACCTACGCCACCAGCATCGTGTACGAGAGACAGGGCCTCCTCGGCAGCGAACGCCGGCTTGGCTACGTAGCCCGGCTTTCCCTGGCCAAGGTAGCGCTCGAAGGCTTCCCGGTCGGTGTCTACGTGCCCGGCCCGCACCAGCGCAGCCGCCACGTGCGGACGCCCGACTGCATGAGTCGACGCAATGTCGGACCGAAGACGATCGTCTTCCACCTCAACCCCTTGGTCCCGTAGGCGCTCAACGATCATCCAGGCCCGATCGCGACGCGCCTCTTGCATTGCCTCCAGGTGTCGCTGTAACCCCGCATGCGCTGGGTCAACGTCGTAAGCCAAAACGTGAACCTCTTCTCCCTCCAGCGTCACACTCAGTTCGATTCCGGCCAGAACCTGAATCCTCCGTTTCCGTGCCGCCCTCGAGGCAGCGCTCAAGCCCTCCACGGTGTCGTGATCGGTCACAGAAAGTACCTGAATTCCCCGCTTCGCCGCTCGACGCACCACCGCCTCCGGAGAGCAAACCCCATCGGAAGCCGTTGTGTGCGTGTGCAGATCCGCAAATACGTCGTCCTGATCCATGAGGGTGCGCGTGCCCCTTTCGCTTCGAAAAGACAGTCCTGACCCGCGTTCGTTTCGGGCTGGAAGTGCAGGAGGGAACTGGTTGAACCGTCCCCGCTCCCCAGAGTTTACCCTGCTGAATTGTTGCCAGTCAACTTCGTCCAAATCGCCTCGATTCATGGATCGCATGTGGAGCCCCTGGCGCTCAGAGTACGTTTCGGAGGCCGCTCAGCGCGTGCCGGAGGAGGGTGCTTCTCTCTTTACGCAACTCCTCAACGAAGACGACGACGCCGACAACCTGATCCTGTGGCGGGGCGAGCACGTGTTCGTGATCATGAACCGCTATCCCTACAACAACGGCCACCTGCTCATCGTCCCCTACCGCGAGGTCGAGGCGTACACGGCCCTCAAGACCGCCGAGCAACAGGCCATCGCCCTCACCATCGATCGGTGTATCGACTGGATCAACGCCGCGATGTCGCCCGAAGGCGTGAATGTGGGTATGAACCTTGGCGCGGCGGCCGGAGCGGGCATCCCGGAGCACCTTCACGTCCACGTGGTGCCCCGATGGGCTGGCGACACGAACTTCATGACCTCGACCGGCGAGACCCGCGTGCTGCCGGAGGACCTGGCGACGACCTACGAAAAGCTCCGGGCCGTCATGGACGAATCTTCCTCCTCCGACGAAGGTACGTCCTAACTTCGATCTCCTCTGTGGGTACCCCCCTTCAACTTGCCAACCTTCAACCTCGATCCGACCATGTCCGACGCCCCGATCAGCCGCCCGATGGACTCCCGCCGGGAGGCGGTAGAGCAGTACAAATTCCGCGACGTCCACCCCCACGCCCGCTTCGGCACGGCCAGCGACCGGTACGCGGGCTGGATCGGCCAGATTTACCCGGAAGAGCCGTACGCCAACCGCATCTCCACCCGCAACCGCACCCTGCAGGGGCAGACGTTCGAAGAGAAGCGGGTTCCGGTCGAGTCCGTGCACGCCTACTTCCAGCATTTCGGCGTCCTCGAACTGGACTTTACCTTCTACCGTCCCCTGCTGGAGGAGGACGAACCCTCATCCAGCTACTTTGTCCTCTCAAACTACCTCGACCACGCCCCCGACGATGCGTCGTTTCTGTTGAAGGCCCCCCAACAGTTCTTCGCTCGCACTCTGCGCCGGGGGGGCGACTTCGTGGATAATCCCGATTTTCTCGACGCAGAGGGCTACGTGAGCACCTTCCACGAGCCGGCCGTCGAGATGCTGGGTGATCGCCTCGACGGGATCATCTTCCAGCAGGAATACCAACGGGTGGCTGATAGCCCAGACCCCCAATCCAACGTCGAGCAGCTTGCGGACTTCTTCTCCGCGCTCCCCCAGGATGCCCAATTCCACGTCGAACTCCGCTCGGAGCACCTTCTGACCGACGCATACTTCGACTGGCTGGACGAGCGAGGCCTGGGGCACGTCTTTAGCCACTGGACCTGGCTCCCGGCCCTCCGCCAGCAGTGGTCGATGTGCGGGGAGCGCTTCACAGCGGCCAACGATCAGGTCGTGACGCGCCTGCTCACCCCCCGCGATACGAAATACGCCGACGCCTACGCCAAGGCGTATCCCTTCGACGAGCCCGTGCCGGAACTCAGCGAGACCGAGCAGGCGCACGACATGGTGCTCGACGCCACGGCCCTCGCATACCGGGCCCAGGCCGAAAACGCGACACTCAACGTCGTCGCCAACAACCGGGCGTGGGGCAATGCGCCGGACCTGGCGCGTACCATTGCCCACCGCATTCTGGACGAGGAGGAGCGCCGGCAGGATTGACGAGGGGCAATGGCCGCGGTCGCTATCGGTTCTGAACGTTGAGGTAGTCCTGAAGAATGACGGCAGCCGCGGCGGCGTCTACGCGTCCCTTGTCGTAGCGGCCCGGCTGCGTCACGCCCGCGTCTCGCAGTAGATCTTTGGCGATTTCCGACGTGAATCGCTCATCGCGGCGGACGACCTCAACCGACGTGAGCACGTCTTCGATGCGCTCGACGTAGTCCTCAACCATCTCGATCGCATCGCCCACCTTCCCCTCCTCCGTCAGCGGCCAGCCAACGACGATCGTGTCGATGCCGTCGTCCTCGTCCAGCGACCGGAGCGCGTCGAGGGCCTCTTCCGGAGCAAAAGTGCCGTGAGGCACTGCAAAAAGCTGAAGCGGGTCGGCGACGGCAATCCCGACCCGCTTCGTCCCCACGTCCACCCCCACAGCGCGGGACGGACCGTCGAGAACCGACGCCGACTCGGACCGATCCATAAAGACGGACTCCGTTATTCGTCACTATCGGGCTCCCCATCCGGGGCATCTGCACTGCCCTCCGGCACCGAGTAGCCGAGATCGCGGAGCGGCGTCTTCAGCACCTCTTGGATTCGCTTGCCGGGCTTAAAGTGCGTCTTCCGCCGGCTCGGCACAAACACGGTCTCATTCGTCTGCGGATTGCGGGCCGACGGTTTCGCTTTGGTCTTCTTCACCTCAAAAACCCCAAAATCGCGGAGCTCAATCCGGCGTTCTGGGTCCGCCTCCACCAGCAGGTCGCCTACTGCCATGAGCACCGCCCGTACCCAGGGCTTTGCCTTGTAAAGCGGCTCGTCCATCTTTTCGGCCACGCGACGCGCGACGTCCTTCTTTGTCATCGTCTCCGTACGTTCAGACATGGCAAGGGAGATGTTCACTCGTTTGGAAAAGACTGCGGATTCCTATTCTTCGAATCGATACACACCGTGGATGCCGTCAATACGCTTGAGGCGCTCCATCAGACGCTGAAGGTGCTCCAGGTCCGAAACGTGGAGCATGATGGTGCCGGAGAAAATGCCATCCTCGGTGTCAATTGTCAGCGACCGAATGTTGGTCTTGAGGTTCTTCGAAATGACGGTCGTGATGTCGTTGACCATACCGACCCGGTCTTCGCCCATCAGGCGCAGGGCCGCCACGAACTGCACGTCTTTCTGGTGACTCCAATCTACCTCCAGAATCCGATCGCCGTGGTTGACGAGCAGGTCCGACGCGTTCCGACAGTTGGACCGGTGAATGTTGATCGTTCCCGTCTTGCTCACAAAGCCGAATACCTCGTCCCCGGGGATTGGGTTGCAACAGGACGCGTAATTGACCGCCAGGTCCTCTTGAATCTCGCCGTTGATGACGAGCGATTGCTTGTCGCTCGACTGCGCCGAGTCGAGGAAATTCTCGAAGCGCTCCTTCAGTTCCTCCTCGTTTTCCTTCTGGTCGCTATTATCGCCTTCTTTGTTCTTGCCCTTGATGTAATCAACCAGCTCCCCCGGATCGTAGAGTCCCTTCCCAATTTCATAGAACAGTTGCTGCAGATCCGGAAACTTCAACTCGTGAGCCACGCCCTGCAAGTCCTGGTCGCTAATCTCAAGATCGGCCTGGTCCTTTTCCTTTTCCCAGATCTCGCGGCCAAGGTCCGCCGCCTTCCGGCGTTCCTCGTTGGTCCACTGCCGAATCCGGCTCCGCGCCTTGTGGGTCACCACGAAGTTGATCCAGTCCGGATTGGGCTGCTGCTTCTTCGACGTGATGATCTCGACCTGATCCCCACTCGTGAGTTCGTGGGACAGGGGGACCATCTTGCCGTTCACCTTGGCGCCGATGCACTGCATTCCCACCTCCGTATGCACCTTGAACGCGAAGTCGACCGGCGTGGCCCCCTGCGGCAGCGTCATGAGGTCGCCCTGAGGCGTAAAGACGTAGATTTCCTCGTCGTACAGGTTTAGACGAAACTCCTTGACGAACTCCGTGGCCTCGTCGGGCTCCGGATTTTCGAGGAGATCCCGCACCCATTCGAGGAACTTTTCCATCTCCTCATCTACGTTCTTCGTCCCCTCCTTGTACTTCCAGTGGGCCGCCACGCCGCGCTCGGCCACCTCGTGCATCTCCTGCGTCCGGATCTGCACCTCCACCCGGCGGCCGTCCGGGCCAAAGACGGTGGTGTGGAGGCTCTGATACCCGTTCGACTTCGGCACAGAGATAAAGTCGCGGAAACGTTCCGGAAGGGGCTTGTACAGGTCCGTAACCAGAGAATAGACTCGCCAGCAGTCTTCTTTCCCCTTCTTCCCGTCGCTCTGCAGGACAATCCGAATCGCAAAGATGTCGTAGATCTCGTCGATCGGCTTGTTCTTCCGCTTCATCTTGCGATGAATGGAATGGACGTTTTTGACCCGCCCGTAGATTTCAAACTCGTAGCCCTCCTCCTCGAGATGCTCCTTCAGCGGCTCGGTAAACTCGGCAATGTAGGCCTCTCGCTGCTCGGCCATCTCCTCGAGCCGACTGACGATGTGCTCGTAGGCATCCGGATCTAGAATTTTGAAAGAGAGATCCTCCAGTTGACTCTTGATACTGAAGAGGCCGAACCGGTGGGCGAGCGGAGCGAAGAGATCGAGCGTCTCGCTGGCCTTTTCGAGCCGCTTCTTCTTCGGAAGCG
>CAZSBW010000180.1:0-6011 GCA_964604815.1 uncultured Salinivenus sp.
AGATGATGACGGGAACGTCACCGTGCCGCTGACGAGACTTGCGACCACGTTTCCCGCCTCCTCGGAAGAACCCTCGGCCCACGAAGTACGTCAGGATCAGAATCGTGAAAATAAGCGCCATGGGGATTCCCTCGTCAGACGACGTTGATCGCACGTCTCGGGACGCGTCGTACTCGCCCTTCGTGGCCTGAATGATGGCGTCCGTTCCGCGGTCGATGCCGGCGTAGAACTGCCCGTTTCGAAAGGCAGGGGTAACGACCCGCTCGATGATGCGATTGACGACGGCATCGGGCAAGGCCCCCTCTACGCCGTACCCCGTGGCGATGAACATCTTTCCGTCGTCCCGCGAGACGAGAAAGACGACGCCGTTGTCTTTGCCCTCTTGTCCAACGCCCCAGGCGCGCCCGAGCTCAATGGTGTAGTCCGAGACGGGGGCGCCGTTCAGGCTCTGAAGTGTCACCACGACGACGGCGGTCGAGGTCGTGTCTTCGAAGGTCGTCAGCTTGCGGGCCAGCCGCTGCTCCTCGGAGGGAGATAGCAGATTGCCCCGATCGAGCACCGGCTCGGACGGGCGCGGGGGAACGTCAAATCGCTGGGCGTGTCCCTGCATCGGAGCCAGTCCCATGCCGATCCAGGCAATGGCCAGAAGCAGGAGCGCGGTCGAGCGAAATCGCATAGACAGGGCGAGACGAGTTTGAGAACGTCGAAGGGAGCGACGGGGCCGACCTCCCAGTTAGTTGAAGCTCACGTCCGGCGCCTGGTCGGCCCCCGTTTCCGCCTCAAAGGGCTCTTTTGGCGAGAAGCCCATCAAACGTGCAAATACAACTGTTGGAAAGGAGCGAACCTCCGTGTTGTACTGCCCCACCGCCCGGTTGTAGTCCCGCCGCGCCACGGCGATGCGGTTCTCGGTGCCCTCGAGTTGGGCTTGCAGGTCGCTGAATGCCTGAGTCGCCTGGAGCTGCGGGTAGTTTTCGGAGACGGCGAGGAGTCGCCCGAGCGACTTCCCGAGCGCCGACTGGGCCTGCTGAAACTGCTTAATTTTCTGGGGGTCGTCGAGGTCGTCGGCACTCATCTGGACGGACGTCGCCTTCGCCCGGGCCTCGGTGACGGATTGCAGCGTTTCCTTTTCAAAGTCGGCTGCCCCCTTCACCGTCTCCACGAGGTTTGGGATGAGATCGGCTCGGCGCTGGTACTGAGCCTGCAGGTTGGCCCACGACTGCTTGATTTGCTCTTCGGACTGGACGAGGCTGTTGTACGAGTTTGCGGCCTCACAGCCCGCAACCCCGAGCAGAATGAGAACAACGGCAAGAGCAATCGCACCGACGTTGCGCATAGGGAGAAGCCGGTTCTACTATGGACGATCGAGACGAGGGACGAATCCACGCCCTCGGAAGAGAGGAACGGGCCGGGGATTGCCTTCACGCGCCGGCTTCGACGGTCCGAGGGGAACCGTCGAAGAGACGAGGGATCGATGGAGGACCCTCCGGGCGAAGCCGCGATCTACGACTGAGGGGCGCGTGGGGACCGGGCCGTCTGTCCGCTCGCCGTTTATTCGAAGCGGACGACGAGGTCTACCTGGTCCTGCACCCACTCGACGTGGCTTTCGCGTTGCAGCCCGAGAACAATCACTCCGGAATAGGCCGCGACACGATCAAGAAAGTATTCGAGCGTCGTGGGGGCGGCGTGCTTCTCCGGGTTGTCCGGGGCATCGGCGTGTTCATGGGTGAAGAGGGAGTCGACCTTGTCGAAGTAGAGCAGGGCGTTTTCTTCCGCCGCGTGGTCGAACGCCTTCCGCAGGCCGTCTTGGGTCTGCATCCGATACTCGTTGAGAAGCGACGGCACGCGAAACTGATGCACGTTTCCGGTTGCGTGACGCGTGAGGGTGCCCAGCGCCTGCTGGCGTTCCTCGCGCGTGCCCCCATGGAAGAGGAAACACGTACCAGCTCGATTCTCGCCCCCGGCCATCAGGGTCTCGATCTGCTCCGTGAACGCGTCGGTTTCGTACCGGATCGGTGATTTGAGTTCGGACGCCTCCGGGGGCGCCTCGTTGGATTGCTTGGAAATCGACATGGCGCTGTGGGGCGAGAAGAGAAGATGAATCCGACGAACTTGAAGTCCCAAATCGAGGGTCTTGTTCCTTCCCAGCGCCGGGAGATGCGTTTGCCTCGATCCAGCTGGAGCGCCGACACACTCGTTCAGGAGAGATCGTATAGTGCTCCGAACTTGTCTTCGGCGTAGCGGAGCCAGGGCTCGGCCGACAGGTCGGTGCCGGTGACCCGTTCCAGCAGGTCGGGAGCTGTGAGCTTGCGGCCGTGCCGGTGCACGTGGGTGCGGAGCCAGTCGAGCAAGGCATCGAACTGCCCGCCGGCGATTCGCTCGTTGAGATCGGGCACGTCGTCCTCGATTGCCTCCACGAACTGGGCGGCGGTGAGGGTGCCGAGCGTGTAGGTGGGAAAGTAGCCGAAGGAGGCCACCGACCAGTGCACGTCCTGAAGTACGCCGTTGGCGTCGGTGTCGGGCACCACGCCGAGGGCGTCGTCCATCGCCTCGTTCCAGAGCGTGGGCAGGTCGTTGACGGCGACGCGGCCGTCGATGAGGCCGCGCTCCAGTTCGAAACGAAGCATGACGTGCAGGTTGTAGGTCACCTCGTCGGCCTCCACGCGGATGAGGGACGGCTCGACTCGGTTGACGGCGCGATAGAACGCGTCGAGGTCGGCATGCCCCAGCGCCTCGGGGAAGGTGTCCCGCAGCTTGGGAAAATAGTGGCGCCAGAACGGGCGGCTGCGGCCGACGTGGTTTTCCCAGAGGCGGGCCTGCGACTCGTGCATACTCAGTGCAGCGCCGTCGGCCAACGGCGTGCGGGCGAGGGCCGGATCGATGCCTTGTTCGTAGAGGGCGTGTCCCCCCTCGTGGATCATCGAGAAGAAGGCGGTGGGCAGGTATTCTTCGTCGTACCGCGTGGTGATGCGCACGTCGTTCGGGGAGAAGGAGGTGGTGAACGGGTGGGCCGACACGTCCTGCCGCCCGCGGTCGAAGTCGTAGCCGACGTCGTCGAGGACCTGCTCGCCGAAGTGCGTCTGCTTCGGCTGGGGGTAGGGGCGGTGGAGCAGGTCGGCGTCCAACTGGGGCGACTCGGCGATGGCGTCGACCAGCGGCACGAGGTCCTCGCGCAGCGCCTCGAAGGCAGAGGTCACCTCTGCCGTCGAGCGGCCGGGCTCAAACTCCTTCAGGAGGGCGTCGTAGGGCTCATCGTCGTAGCCGATCGCCTCGGCCTTCTCCACCGAGAGGTCGACGAGCGTCTCCAGGTGCGGTGCAAAGATCGAAAAGTCGTCCTCCGACCGCGCCTGCTTCCAGGCCTGCTTCGCCCGGGAGGTGGCCGCCGAGAGCTCCGCCACGAGTGCCGAGGGAACGCACACGGCCCGGTCGTACTCGCGGCGCCCGACGCGCACCAGGGCCGCGTCGTCGTCGAGCGGATCGTCGGTGTCGAGGGCGTCGGCGGCCCGGTCGAGGAGCTCACCGGTCTCGTCCGAGGCGAACCGCTCGTGGGCCATCGACCGGAGGGTGGAGAGCTGCTGGGCCCGCGCCTCTGCCCCGCCGTCGGGCATAAACGTTTCCTGGTCCCAGGCCAACACCGCCGCCGTGGCCTTCAGGTCTTCGATGGGGGCGAGGTGGGCGCGGAGATCACTGAGGGGAGCAGACATAGGAGACACGGACGAAGGTTTGAAACGAGAGCGTCGGACGAAAACGCAGATCTGAGCCCGAGGTGCCGGACATTCGCGGGAAGATGAGAGAAATCGAGGGAATCTCGTCAATGGTGCGACTGTTCGGACCAACTGCTGCTTGCACCGACAGCGCCGCCTCACGTTTTCGTTCAGTTTCTCCAATTTCCAGCTACATATGCCCTACGCCATTCAGATGACCGAATACGGCCCGCCCTCCGTGCTGGAGTGGGTCGAGACCGATCCTCAACCGCTTGAGCCGGGTGAGGTGCGGCTCGACGTGATCGCCGCGCCCGTCAACCGCGCCGACATCGAAATCCGGTCGGGCACCTGGCCCATCCGCGCCGACGATCCGTGGCCCTACACGCCCGGCCTTGAGTTCGTGGGCACGGTCACCGACACGGGCGCCGAGGTTGATGGCGTCGCGCCCGGCGCTCGCGCAATCACCATGATGCAGGAGATGGCGGGGATCCACGGCGTTCGCCCCGGCGGCTACCAGGAGTCGGTTGTGGTGCCCGGCGACACGCTGGCCGCGCTGCCCGCCGACGTGGATCCGGTCGAGATGGCGGCGCTGGGGCTGGCGGCGGTCACGGCGCTCGAAGGCGTGCGGCGGCTGCACGTAGAGGCGGGCGACCGCGTCGTCGTGCACGGGGCCACCGGGGGCGTGGGCTCGAACGCCGTCCAGCTGGTGGATGCGTTTGAGGGCACTGCGATTGCCCCGACGCGACGGGCCGAGGCGGCGCCGTATCTGCGCGAACTGGGAGCCGACGAGGTCGTCGATCTGAGTGAGACGAGCCTCGTGGACGCCCTCGGCCGGGACAGCGTGGACGCGGTGTTCGAAACGGTGGGACAGGCCACGTTTGCCGATTCGGTGGCCGCCCTCGCCCGGCACGGCCGCCTCTGCTGTGTGGGGGCGGCGTCGGGGGTGGAGCTGTCGCTTTCGGCGTGGGACCTGCTGCAGGAGCTCCGCCTGACGGGCTACAGCACCGAAAATCTGACCGCCGATCAGCTCCGCGCGGACATCGGGGTCCTTACCGACGCGCTACGATCGGGCGAGGTCGACCCGCCATCGTTCGAGCGACTGCCGATGGCCAATGCGGCGGAGGCGCACCGTCGCATGGAGTCCGGCGACCATAGCGGACGCCTCGTTCTCGTGCCCCCGGAGGAGGGCTGATGGGCGTCGCCGGCCTCGGGGGCTGGGGCTCGCTGGGGGGGCGTTCTGGCTGTCCCGGCTGGAGGTAGCCCTCCACGATTACCGCCGCGCGATGCTGGGGAGGCGAGACGGGTGGCTGTCCTCGGACGAATGGTACTGGTAGCGGATAGGGGGAGGGAAGAAGGGAGCACGGGAGGGGGGCGGCTGTGTACCGGAACGCTATGCTATTGCCAGTCGTTCGTCTTTTTGACTGACGATTGGTAATTTGACTGACTAATCCCTTTTCGACATGACGACTGCAAAGGTTGGACGGCGAGGACAGCTCACCCTCCCGAAAGACGTTCGGGGGCAGTTGGAGATTGAAGAGGGACAGCGCGTTGCCTTTGTGAAGCGCGACGGGGCGATCACCCTTCTCCCGCTCAACGAGTCCTTATCCGATCATTACGGATCGATTGAGGTGGACGGGCCGCAGGACTTTGACGCCGTTCGGGCCGAGGCCCGTCGACGAACGGCCCAAGAGCGCATCGACGAGTCCGCCTCTTCAAAAATCGCCGAGTCCGATGTCTGATGAGTCCGAGCCCGCGTTTGTAGACACGAACATCTTCCTCCGCTACCTGACGGGCGACGATCCGGAGCAGGCGCCGAAGGCCCGAACCCTTTTGGAGCGAGCAGAGCGCGGGGAGGAGCAACTGATTACGACGGTCCTCACCATCGCGGAAATCATCTGGGTCCTGGAAAGCGTGTACGAGCTCAGTCGGGCGTCCATCCGAGCAAAAGCAGTGGCCATTCTCGGCCTTGACGGATTGACCGTGGAGCATCAAGACGTGTTGCTTCAGGCCATCGTCTGGTATGAAGAGAAGAACGTCGACTTTGCGGATGCCTACAGCGCGGCGTGGATGGAGCACCGCGGGCTCGACGAGGTGTACACGTTCGACCAGGACTTCAATCGATTCGAGGGGTTGACCCCTCTTCAACCAGACTGACGAACAGCGATCACTATGATCGCATCGACCGGGGCAGTAGCGCGCGCTCCAGCCCCTCTAGCAGCGCCAGCGCGAGGATCGTGAGCACGCCTGCCGGCACCGTCCCCTCCAGGATGAGGGCGAGGTTGGCCCGTCGGATGCCGGTGAGGATGGGCT
>CAZSBW010000181.1:0-6002 GCA_964604815.1 uncultured Salinivenus sp.
GACAAGGTCAACAGCGTCCACAACATCGTCATTAACACCGAAACGGGGTACGCCTATGCCGTGGGCAGCAGCGGCGGCGGCAAGACCTGCGGGGGCGGGCTCCACATGATCAACATCCAGGATCCGCAGAACCCAACCTTTGAAGGCTGCTTCGCCGACAAGGAGACGGGCCGCTCCGGCACCGGCTACGTCCACGACGCACAGTGCGTGATCTACGACGGGCCGGATCAGCAGTACCAGGGCCGTGAAGTCTGCGTCGGCTCGAACGAAACGGCCATCAGTATTGCGGACGTGACGGATAAGGACAGCGCAGAGGTCATATCAAGGGCCTCCTATCCGGATCACGCCTACGTCCATCAGGGCTGGTTCACCGAAGACCAGCGTTACTTTTACCAGAACGACGAGCAGGACGAGATTCAGGGCAAAGTGGATCACACCCGCACGCTGGTGTGGGACCTGAAGGATCTCGACAACCCGAAGCTTCTGAAGGGGCTCAAGCTTCCGGAGAAGTCGACCGACCACAACCTCTACGTGAAAGGAGACCGGATGTATCAGTCCAACTACAAGAGCGGGCTGCGCATCCTGGACGTCAGCAATCCCACGGAGCCGAAGGAGGTGGCCCACTTCGACACCCAGCCGTACGGGGAGAACGACTCCGGCTTCCAGGGCTCCTGGAGCAACTACCCCTACTTCGACAGCGGCATCGTCGTTGTATCGAGCATCGGCGAGGGCCTGTTCGTGCTAACGCCCTCGAAGCAGGAGCTTTAATCTCCGTCGCTTGCACAGTCGCCTTGTGCAGCGACCGCCTCCTACCCAGTGTTCTCTCGCCTACCCCCTTGTGACCTCCCGATGCGTCGTTTGCTTTCACTACTGCTGCCTGTACTGTTGATGCTCGGGTCGCCAGTCGTTGGGCAGGCCCAGAGTCCAAAGCTTTACGTGTGCAACCAGGGCGAGGCGACCATTTCCATCATCGACATGGCGTCGAAGACGGTGGACACGACCGTTGATCTTACGGAGCGGGGCTTCTCGGAGAATGCGAAGCCCCACGACGCAGTGGCCGAGCCGGACGGAGCGAACTGGTACGTGACGCTCATCGGTGAAAATACGATCCTGAAGTTCAATCGGGAAAACGAGATCGTCGGCCGCATCGATGGCTTCGACGTGCCGGGCCTGCTCGCCCTGCATTCGTCTTCCAGCCGGCTTTACGCGGGCCGCTCGATGAGCGCCGTGGATCCGCCCAAGAGCATGGGCGTGATTGACCGCGATGAGATGACCGTCACGAAGCGGGTCGACACGTTCTTCCCGCGCCCGCACCCCATTGTCGTTCGAGAAGACGGAACACATGCCTTCATTGCCAGCCTGGCGACGAACCAGTTGATGGGGATGAACACGGGGTCGGGAGAAACGAAGCTGACCCGCCTGGACGGCGACACGCAGACGTTCGTGCAGTTTGCCATAACGCCGGACGGCGAAACGCTCATCGCGGGGGGACAGGAGACGGGCCAACTCCTCCTCTTCGACGCGAGCGGGTCCCCGGCGCTCTCGGTGACCGATACGCTCGACGTGGGCAAGCAGCCCTGGCACCCCGTCATCACGAGCGACGGCTCGACGGCCTACGTGCCGAACAAGATGTCACACACCGTTAGTGTCGTCGATCTTACCAATCCGTCGGTCAAGGCGACAATCGAAGGAAAGGGACTTGCCCAGCCGCACGGGACGGCCCTCTCGCCGAATGGACGATACCTCTTCGTCTCGAACAACAATCGGAAGGGGACCTACAGCCCCTCCGGCAGCAATCCGGACGCGGGAACCGTCACGGTCATCGACACCAAAACCCGCGAAATCACGGAGATCATTGAGGTGGGCACCTATCCCACCGGCGTAGGCACCTTTGGCGGACAGCGGGCCATGACGCCGTAGGTCCACTCCACGGCTCGCCGTTGCGGGTTCTGTTGGGGACGAGAACGGAAAGACGTGAGATCATCCAGCGCAACCGCTGCGAAATGCGCACCCGTTTCCTGTCGTCGATTCTCGCTGTCCTCTGCGTCGGCACGCTGCTGGTCGCTTGTACGGGGGCGTCGGAGGGTGGGGACCCGCAGCCGTCGGAGCCAGCGTTTCCGGACGACTATCGCCGTGTAGTTGCCCCGTCGTTTTCGGTCCAGGATGCGGACGGAAATCCCATCTCAAATCCGTTCTACGGCGGCTTCAACACGCCCCGCCCGCAGTGGGTGGACATTGATGGGGACGGCGACGACGATCTTTTCGTGCAGGAGACGTCCGATCAACTCACGTTTTTCGAGCACGTTACCGAGGGCGACTCCTCGCGCCTCGTCTGGCGCACCGACACCTATCAGGACCTGCCGATTGGCGAGTGGTTTCGCTTCGCCGACCTCGACCAGGACGGGGCTCCCGACCTTCTGACCGAGCAGCCGTACAGCCACCTCCGCGCCTACCGAAACACGGGCACGGCGACGGATCCCTCCTTCGAGTTGTTCACCGACACGATGCGCACGCCCGCCGGCGAGGCCATCTTCTCCGATCGCCAGAACATCCCCAACGTCACCGACGTCGATTGCGACGGGCAACTAGACCTCTTCCTGGGCCGTCTCGACGGCACCATTACCCGCTACGAGGCCGCAGCCGACTCGGCGGGCATGCCACGGTTTGCCCACGTGACCGACGAGTTCGAGGGCATTGAGATCGTAAATCAGCAAATGAAGGGCATCCGGCACGGAGCCAACACGCTTACGTTTGCCGACATCGATGCCGACGACGATCCGGACCTCTTCTGGGGCGACTTCTTCGAACCCGGGCTCCTCCTCATTGAAAACACGGGCGCTTGTGGCAATCCCGTTCTGAGCGGCGAGCCCACCCCCTTCCCGCCCTCCAATCCTCTGGAGACGAGCGGCTATAACGCCCCCGCCCTCACCGACTGGACGGAGAACGGGCGCCTCGACCTGATCGTCGGCGTGCTCGGCGGCTCCAGTAACGCCAACACCAGCCTCGCCGACAACTTCTACTTTTACGAGAACCAAGCCGACGGCTATCAACTGCGCACGAAGCAGTTCGTGGGGGGACTCGACGTGGGCAGCGAAAGCGCAGCGGCCGTGGGCGACCTCGACGGCGACGGGACGACCGACGTGCTCGCCGCAAACAAAATCGAGCCGACCGAGGGAGCAACGTCACGGGTCTATCGGCTGTCTCGCCGGTCGTCGGGATCATCCCCGGCCTACCAGAGGGACGGCCATCTCGATCTGCCCTCGGCCTACCACTATGCCCCGGCCCTGGGTGACCTCACGGGCGACGGCGCGGCCGACCTGCTGCTGGGCACCTGGAAAGGGCGCATCGCGTACCACCGCAACCAGGGCGACGGTACGTTTGCGGCCGTCGACGAGTCGGTTGTCGACCTGTCGGGGGCCCGGCATGCCACCCCCGCCCTCGGCGACCTTACGGGCGACGGCCTGCTCGATCTCGTCGTCGGGACTGCCGACGGCGCCCTGCACGTCTATAGAAATACGGGATCGCGGCCCGAACCGGCCTTCGAGCGTGTATCGGACGTGCTTACGGACGTATCGGTGGGGACCCGAAGCGCGCCCGCCCTTCACGACGTTGACGGCGACGGCACGCTCGATCTCATCGTGGGCGCGGAGGAGAAGCTAGTGGTGCTTCGAAATGAGGGCACCCCCAGCGCCCCGTCTTTCGCTTCCCCCTCGCCGATCTCTGTGGACGGCATTTCGCGCCTGGCTCACCCCGCCGTCGGCGACCTGAACGGGAACGGACAAGCCGAACTCCTTCTCGGCATCGAGCGAGGCGGTCTCATACTCCTTCAGGGAGCCCCGCGTCCGTGATTGCGCAGCGCGTTTACCACAGTCCCTGAACGAAGGATCTGGCACGCGAAGACAACGAGTCGCCCGGGTCCTCCGCGTCTGACGACATCGAGTCGGACGGGCTGCGGGCAGTCGCATCGAGCGCCTCGTTTAGGGCCTTCAGGTTACAGCGCAGGTGGGCGAGAAGGTCGTTGCGCGTGGCTTCAGAGAGGGCGTTGTATCCCCCCTCTTGAAGGGCCTCGATGGCACGGCGGTGATGCCGATACGCACGGCGGAGCTCAGTGGGGGAGCAGGCTTTGAGGTTCTCAACAGCGTCCTCAAAGTCGTCAATCGGTTCCTCGATCGGCAATCGAACGGCGGAGAACTGCTTTGATCCATCGCAGGACGTGGTGGAGCGGGAGAACGTCGCGTCCGACGCGTTCATGACGAGTGTGGGGTTACGATGAGAAAGACCGACGCAGCACAGTTCAAACCCGCAGTGCAGGACTTTTCCTTTTGGAACCGCTTCCAGTAAACGCACGACTGAATGGAAATGTGTAATGAGGCGGTTAAATCTTCGCGACGAAACGTGGAAGGCACACTGATCACTACCGTCACTTGAAGCGAAAGGAACGTTCGTCGCGTCCAGTGGGGCGTCCGGCGTTTCACGTCGAGCAGTGGGCTGTCAACCCTCAATCCTTGCGTTTCCGATGGAAGTAGTGGGCGAACCGACCCGTGTTGTTTTTCTAACGACGTCCCCGCCTCCTTCCCATCCTGTCGGACAGATCGGGATGATCGCAGGCAGATGAACCTCACCGCCCGATTAGAATTCCAACGTGAAATTGCTTTGGGAAGAGGATTTGCCTCTTAAAACCTAGTACTTTGTGGGCGATATAAGAGGTCTCCGGGTCGTGTACTGTGGATGCAAGCACGCCCCTATCGCACAGATACGGTTACGGATTCTTAGCCTTACAGACTGTTTTGTCTTTTGATTGCCTTGTGATCGTCCATTATCCAGCCCAGGGCCAGAGCCGGCAAGTCGCTCAGAAGGAGACTGGGCCGGGAGCTGAACATTCTGCAATCGCTACGTCCTGCCCGAACGATCATCGCCTGAAATCCAAACCGTCTCTTAGCCCGGCACGCCTCTCATGCCCCACAAACTGACGCTCGTACTGGTTTTGGGAATTCCCCTGATTCTGGTGGGTGGGGCATGTTCAAGCGCAGAATCCGCCCGCTCCGAATCGGGGGAAACCGCCTCCGCCGCAGAAGGGGCGACGACGGAAGAAGTGGACCGCCCTCGCCGCCGAGGCAGAAGCGGACCGCCTTCGGACGTGGTGTCTCCCCTGATCCGGAAAGCCCTTCAGTCCAACGGGAGCGTGTCGTACCGCGCGTTGGTTCGGCAACTCGGCGCGCCGCGGCGCGTTGAGACGGAGCCGGTCGCCAACCAGTACGTCCGAGATCAAGTCGATACCCTCCGCACACTCGTCTACGGGGGCATTGAGGCGCTGGTCTACGACGTGACCAACGAGTCGAAGACCTTTCTCGTGCGGCTCTCTCTCTCGGCGGCCCGCTATGCCTCGCCGAAGGGCCTGCGGGTCGGCCTAACGAAGCAGCGCGTGATCGACCTCCTCGGTCCCCCAACCCGTCGCAATTCCTCTGAGGGAAAGCTCATCTACCAGGAGACGACGCCGAAGCCCACGTCAATGTTGATCCATATTCGCGACGACCGGGTGGCGCGAATCGACTGGGAATTCGACTTCACCTGAGCCCACTCGTCGCTCAGGGAAGAAGCGCTCCGCAGCGGCCTCGCTGTCCGGGTAGTCACCTCCCTGCGCGGACCCTTTCGGCGAGCAGATGGGCCGGCTTACGCGTCAAGGCAGCTGTGTTCGAGCAAAGCGCTCTCGTCCGCGCCGGATGCCGACAGCGGGGAAACCGGCATTCAGAACTCGGGGGACGCTTTG
Source organism: uncultured Salinivenus sp. (assembly GCA_964604815.1). Classification (GTDB taxonomy): domain Bacteria; phylum Bacteroidota; class Rhodothermia; order Rhodothermales; family Salinibacteraceae; genus Salinibacter. The sequence goes on from CAZSBW010000181.1 coordinate 5,768, forward strand.
GTGCAACGTCAACTGTAAATGTACGACGGTCTCAAAATCCAATTCTCGGTACGTCATCTTGAACAAGGCAATCCCTGTGACCTTTTGAGATTAATCACCGGACGCCGTCTCGATGTCAGTGAACTTTGTGGCGCGAAAGTAAGTCCTTTCCGGCCTCGAAGAAATCGGCGTCTCGGAGATCTGAAGGCAGGGAATCTCAGATTCCCAGAAACGATCGAAATTCGCCTTGTTCGAC
>CAZSBW010000182.1:0-5989 GCA_964604815.1 uncultured Salinivenus sp.
CACGTTCTGCAGGTCGTTCGGGGTGATGCCGAGAAGCTGGTAGCCTTCGTCCGGCTCTTCTGCGTCGAAGCCCGCTCCGTTGAACTGGCCGACCACCCCTTCGAAATCAAATGTCCCCCCCGGAATGGACGTGCCGATCAGGTCCGACTCGTTCGCATTCTGAACCCGAAACTCGAAGGAGGTGCCGTCTGCATTCTCGACGGTGTAGGTCGTTCCTTCCTGAAACGTCCCGCTCGCATCAGGAAACGAGAGGCCGTCGAGCCGCACGAGGACGCTCTCGAAGGCCTCGCCATCCGGCGCCTGCAGGTCTGTGAGCGTCACCGACTGGGGAGAGGGGGAAGAGCCCTGCTCCAGGATCTCGTATTCGGTGAGCTCATCGTCGTTTAGCTGAAGAAGACCGTTGAAGGCCGACAGATTTCCGCGAACGCGGATGCGCGTTCCCGACCGAATCGAGTCGTCTTCAATGTCCTGCTGGAAGGCGTCGGCATTCGGTCCGCCCGTTTGCCGGATCGTCAAGCCGCTGGCGCCGCCGGGCCCGCTCTCGTCCTGGATGCGGGCGTACGCCCCGAACGCCCGGGTGACCGTTCCCTCCACCTCGATGCTTGCGCCGGCGCCCTGCTCTCGAGCCTCCTGGACGGTTGACAGGCCGCCGCCCGGCGCACCGTCGCCGCTGCCGAAGGCGCGGTCGGCCAGTGTGGAGTCCAGCACGTACGGGTTCGCCACGTTGTCCTGGAAGCTCGCCTGAAGGAGATTGCGGCGCATCTCCGTGGCGTCCACCGGGTCCTCGCGGTGCCACTGCAGCAGCGTCTCGCGTTGCTCCTCCCAGAACGAGAGGCTCGCCCGGTTCGGGTAGATGGTGACGAAGTAGAACGCGGCCCGGGCCACGTCGCCCTTCACGCTGTGGCGCGGCTCAAAGCGCTCGCCGTTGAGGAGCTCGCTCCAGGCCGGTCGCTCGCTCTCCGGGGGCGCCCCCGACTGCGACTGGTCTTCGAAATACCACGTGTCGGTGTCGGCATCCGGGATCTCGCCAAACGGGAAGTTGCTGCGGGCCGAGTTGACGACGTCTCGCGCCGGCGCGAGAATGTGCATGTCACTGGTCGCGGGCTCTTCTTCTGCCCCCTTGCTCTGGGGCCACATGTGCTCGTTGTTAATGCCCTTGTTGGCCGCGATGGCGCTCGGGTCGCCTTGCGACGGGTCGACCTCGATCCGAAAGCCGCTGTACTGCCCCTCCACCGTGTCTGCCTCTTCGCTGTAGACGGTCGCGTACATCGAGTCCCGGGCAAAGTCGTCGCCCAGCGGACGCGGATCGCCGAACCGCTGCTGAAGCGCGTCGAGGAGCACGTTGCCACTGTCGCCCTCCGCAATCGTCATCTGCACGTCCGGGTCGTCGAGAATCCAGAGCGTAAACCGCTTCGGTCGGGCGAGGGCCCCGTCGTCCGAGTCGAGCACGACCTCCAGGCGCTCCACGCCCTCGGCCGTCCCGTCGTCGAGCGGGTCCAAAGAGAGGGTCTTCGGCGCCGGGTCGCTCCCGGAAAACGAGACCGTCTGCGAGCCGTCGAACCCGTTCACGTCCGACGCGTCCGCCGTGCTTGCGTCGCCCAGCGATGCCGTGACGGACACGTCGTCCCCACTCTCCGTGGCGAAGGCCCTCACGCTGACCTCGACCGTCCCACTTCCCTCTGCCGCCTGTGCGGACTGCTTCGCGAAGCCGAACGACCGGACGGGCTGCACGTCGGACGGCTGGACGGGGATGAGCTGATACTGCGAGCTGAACTCGCCCACCACGCCGGTGTACTCGGCGCGCCCCGGTGGAATCGGCTCATCGGCGATCTCCGTTTCCCCCGATCCCTGCACGCGAAACGTGACCACTCCCTCCGCAAACGTGGCGGATCCCGATCCGTCGGTGACCGGATAGGAGGTGTCGGTCGCGAAGCGGCCCGGCTCGTCCAGAAAGTTGACCCCCGTTACGCGGACCAGTTCGGACTCGTACAGCTCGCCGTCGGCTCGGATCGTGGCCAAGTCCACGTCCTGAGGCGACGGGACGGTTCCTTGATCCTGAACCGTGAAGTCGTCGAGGTCCTCGTTGTTGATCTGCAGGAGGCCATTGAACGCAGAGAGGGTGCCCGTCACCCGAAGCTGTGTGCCCTGGGTAATCGCGCCCGACTGGACGGAATCGCGGAATTCTCCTCTCGTCTGTCGAACCACCAGCCCACTGGCGCCGGTCGGGCCGCTTTCGTCCTGGAAGCGCACGAAGTCGCCGAAGGCCCGCGTGACGGTGCCCTCCACAGTGACCGTCGAGTCGACCCCCTTCTCGCGGGCCTCGGCGATGGGGATCTGGGCGGCGCTGGGCGCCGCGCCCAGGACGAGCATGAGCATGCTACACACGACGAGGGAATGCGCACGAATCGATCGGGACATGGGCGAAAGTCGGATGCTGTACGACGGGAAAAAGAAAAAGCGGAGGCACCCGAACCGGATGCCCCCGCCTAAAAGTGCTCCAATCAGACGCCGTTAGGGAAGCACGTTGCTTGCCTTCGCAATGTAGTACTCGCCGCCAAAGGCTGCGCGGCTGGCAACAAGGACCTCTCCATCGCCCCCCACTGCCATCGGCTCCGTGAATCCACTCGTGTATCCCTCCACGGACAGATTGTCGACGAGGTCTGTGTCAGTGAACAGTAGACTGATGGATTGATCCGAAACCTGGATGGAGGCCCACTGCAAGTTGTCGGCCTGGAACGAGTTGTTGTAGACCACGACAAACTCGTTCCCGTCTTGAGTGACAACGTCGACATCTATAATGTCGTCGCCTGAATCGGAGACGAGCGGCGATCCATCTCTGTACGGATCGACGAACTCTTCCAGGGTGGCGCTCCCGGATGGATCCGTGACGCGCACGATCTTCCGCACGCGATTCCCATCCGCAAATCCGCCGGAGAAGGCGTACAGGTTGCCGTCGCTATCCACGTCCATTCCATAATCCAGATCGAGGTTGCTCTCCGTAACGACCTCAGAAACGGACTGTCCCTCGTCCATGTCGTTGATGGAATAGAACCCGTCGCCCGGCGCGCCCCGGAAGCTCACGCCCGTCAGGTACACCGTGCCACTGTTGTGCGTCACGTTCTGGAGACCATCCTCAGAAGCGAGCACCGACGGACTCCCCGACGCGGGAAGCTTGTAAACGTACGTCGGCCAGGAGTTTGTCGAGGAGCTTTCGTCTGACCGGAGGAGGAAGTACACGTTGTCGTCAGCATCCTTCGCCACGCCGTCACAGCGGTCGATGGTGTTTGATTCCGCGGAGATGTCGCTGTTCAGGTCCCCCGAGGAGCGCTCCTCATTCAGGCCGCTATCGTAGGAGAAGATGCCTCCGTCGCTGCTGTTGAAGAAGACCACGTCCCCCGTGGAGCGCTGAACGATGCAGTGCGCATCCGTATTCCCACTGGACGGCGCGAGATCCATTGAGTCTGCTACGACCTCATAAGAGGGCGGCGCTTGGTCATTGTCTGTGATCGTGAGGGTAGACGTCGAGGTTCCCCCCACCTCGGCGTCGGAAGGACTCTCCGCGCTGAGATCAAAGATGGCGGTCTCATCGATTTCTTCGAATTCGTCGTCGTCAATGATGTCGACGTCAAGCGACTGGGTGTCCCCCGACGACGCGTCTTCGGGAAATTCAATCGTCGTATTCTGGGGAATCGCAAAGTCGTCTCCCCGTGTCGCTGAGCTTTCCGAATCATTGAACGAAACCGAGGCCTCAACAACCTGGTCGCCCGGATCGGTAACGGTCACGTCGATGGTGTACGTCCCGTCTCCTTCTCCCACCGTTGCGTCGGATTCAGCAAATTCGACGGTCGGAGGCGGGCCGGAATCACCGCCGTCGTCCCCACCACTGTCGCACCCTGCGAGTCCGACGGTGAGTACGAGTGCTAGAAGGCCAAAGAGGAAAGATTGAATACGCATGGTCGTGTACGATCAAGTTAAGAAGTCTCGATAAGGAAGGAATCGGCACAGCACAGGATTACAATGTGTCGCGAATACGTCGCCGTGCCTTTCAAGTTGCAGTGTATGCGCAAAGTCAGCGTGGGAAACGCCAAAGCTGTCGAATCGGCGTTCACAAACAGTGCTCTTTTCGGTCGCCCGAGGATTGTCCCTCTGGACTCGTCTCGTTATTCCTGCTGAATGTTGCTGGGCGGGATGAGGTCGCTGGGCTGAACGGGGATGAGCTGATACCCCTCGTCGGCGTCCACGCCCGAGAACACATTGAATTGGCCGAGGATGCCCTCGTAGGCGAACGTCCCGTCCGGAATGGACTCGCCAACCACGTTCGTCTCGTCGGTGTCCTGCAGACGGAACTGGAGCGTCGTTCCGTCTTCGTCTTCGACGGTGTAGGTCGTGCCCGACTCGAAATTCCCGCTTGCGTCTGGAAAGGAAAGCCCCTCCACGCGCAGCAGCTCGCTCTCGTACGTCTCCCCGTCCGGGGCCTGTAGGTCGCTGAGGGAGACCTCCTGCGGCTCGGGCGAATCGCCCTGCGCAAGCACGTCGTAGCTCTGAAGGTCGTCGTTGTTGATTTGGAGCAGACCGCTAAACTGTGAGATCGAACCAGTCACGAGAAGGTCGGTGCCGGGCTGGATTGTGCCGTCGCTGATGTCCTGCTGAAAATCCTCCGAGAGCTCGCCGTCGGTCTGGCGGATCACCAGTCCGCTGGCACCGGTCGGCCCGCTGTCGTCCTGGAAGCGAACGAAGGCCCCGAAGGCGCGCGAGACCGTTCCCTGAACCGTCACGGTGGCCGAAGCGTCGTCCCCGCCTGCAATCGCCTGCCGGGCTTGACTTCGCGCCTCCGAAATGGGCTTCGCCCCGATGCTGAGGCTAAACTCGCGCGGCTCCCCAATTTCAACGTTCCCCTCGGACTCCAGCTGCTGGAGGGCAAAGAGCGCTTCCTTCGGTCCTTCCGAAATTCTGACGTCCGAGATGTCGACCGAAACGGACTGGACTGCCCCCGCCGGGGCCGTGTCCGGGAAGCTGATCGACTGGGTGGGCGGGTTCCCGGAAAAACCGCCGATGTTTGCGGGATCGACCGAACCGGCCTGGGTCGCAAACAGCACATCGACGGACACAGGTGCCCCTACCGAATCCGTCAGCGTCACGCCGACGTCGATGAGACTGTCCACAGGGACCCCGCCTGCCCCGCTCGACGCAAACTCAACGGCGGGACGCGTCGAGGCGCCTTCCTCTGTACCGTCCGTGCCGGCTGAATCACAGCCGGCCCATAGAGCAAGGGCGGCAATCAACGAGAAGATGACTCCGATGCGAGAAAGGGAATTCATGACACTGCAGGCTGGTCAAGGACAAATGATGGGAAGTGAACGGCCAAGCGGCCCCAACAGCGAGGGTCCGTATTCGCCTAAAAGGTGTACCGGACGCCGAGCTGGAGTTGCCAGCGGGAGGCGGTGCTGGCCGTGCTGTAGAGACGGTCGCCGAGTTTGTCGCCCACGATGTCCTCATCGAAGTTCACGATGGGCTTCCCAATGTCGTCCTGTGTGATCACACGGCCACCAATCTTGCTTCCCACGTCCGCCTGGCGCACGTACCCGTTCAGCCCCCAGGCAAACTGATTGTTGAAGCTCGTAAATCGGATGCGGCCCCAGTCGTCGTTGAGCAAGTTGAGCGCGTTCTCGAGATTGGCGATGAGCTCCAGGCGCTGTCCATCGAACGTCTGGACCTGCTGCGTCAGCTTTAGGTCCAGGCTCGTGCGCCACGGCGCCTGGTCGGCGTACCGTTCGATGTAGCCGCCCCGGGCGTCGTCGAGGGCGTCGTTGCTGGTGATGAAGTCGTCCATCAGCTCCCAGTTCTCGCTGGCCACCACGACCTCGCGCTCATTTTCGGGGACGTACGGCAGATCGTTGAACGGGAAGCCGTCCCCGTTGGCGTCGGTCCCGAAGTTGTTGGCCCCGTGGATCCAGGTGATCGGCTGTCCGGAGCGCGTTTCGAAGAAGCC
>CAZSBW010000183.1:0-5968 GCA_964604815.1 uncultured Salinivenus sp.
GCGGCGACGACATCATCATCGAGGACCTGATCGAGCGCGAGCACGTCGTCGTCACGATCACAAACCAGGGCCTCACGAAGCGCACGCCCATCGACACGTACCGCACGCAGGGCCGGGGCGGCGTGGGAATGCGGGGCACCGGCAAGCGCGAGGACGACTTCATCGAGCACCTCTACGTCTGCCACTCCCACGACGTCCTCCTCCTCTTCACCGACAAAGGGCAGTGCTTCTGGCTGCGGCCCTTCGAAATTCCGGAGGGCAGCCGCACGGCCAAGGGCCGCTCGGTCCGCCAGCTCATCGACATTGACCCCGACGACCGCGTCCGAGCCGTCATTAGCGTGAGCAAGGAAAACTTCGAGGACGAGGAATTCCTCAACAGCCACTACGTTCTCGCCGCCACGCGCAAGGGGCAGGTGAAGAAGACGGAGCTGGAGGCGTACAGCCGACCGCGGCGCGGCGGCATCATTGGCATCAAGATCGACGAGGACGACGAACTCATCGAAGCCTCCCTCACCGGCGGCGACAACACGGTGGTCGTGGCCTCCTCTGGGGGCCGGGCCGTCCACTTCGACGAGGACGACGCCCGCCCCATGGGCCGCAACACGCGGGGGGTGCGGGGCATGAAGCTCCCCGGAACCCAGGAGCTCGTGGGCATGATCTCCGTCCCGCCCGGCATGCGCGAGGACCTCGACGTGCTCGCCATTGCGGAGAAAGGCTACGGCAAACGCACCCCCTTGGACGAGAAGTACCGCGTGCAGGGCCGGGGCGGCAAGGGGCTCATCACCCTCAATCGCACCGATCGCACCGGCGACCTCGTCTCCATCAAGGGCGTGCTCGGCGACGAGGACCTGATGATCATCACCGAGAACGGGATCATGATTCGCACCCGGGTTGAAGAAATTAGCACCATGGGCCGCAACACGCAAGGGGTGCAGGTGATCAACCTCAAGGAGGGCGACGCCATTGCGGACGTCACCCGGGTGGCCGACACGGAGCCGGACGAGGAAGACACGACCCAACCCGACGAGGGCGATGCCGAGACGGACCCGTCCGATGCGGATGCGTCGGCAACGAACGGCGAGATGGAAGGCGACTCGGCTGAAGACGCAGTGGAAGACGCGAGCTAGAAAATACCGATTCGTCGGACTGAGACGAACCGTAGGCCGCGCCCGTGCCGCAAAGCAACCAACAAGGCTGGTTGGGACTCTTGTTTCAGGCTTCGCGTCGACAGGGAATCGTTGACGTTGTGAAGGCTCATTCAGGTTCTGTCGTGCACCATGGTCCGTTGCTCTTAGCCAGAACGCTAAAGGGCACAACGAGCTTCAATGATTGGGATTAATGCACCACGACCATCTTGCGAGTTGTCGTGAAGGCCTCCCCCGTCACGCGAAGGAAATACATGCCGCTTCCCCATTGACGGGTGTTGAATGTTAACCGGGTCGGCGCTTCCGCCTGAAGCTCCCGCCGCTCGTCGACGTAGATTCGCTCCCCGATCACGTTGTAGACCTCTATTGTCGCCGGCTGTGCGTCGTTGGCCGTCAGGAGGAAGACAGCCTGATTTTGCGCCGGATTGGGAAACGGACCCTGCACGAACACGTCCCCCTCAAAGCCAATCTCGACCGACTCAGCGTCACTGACGACCTCGTTCCCCTCGTCGTCGACGGAGCGCACTCGATACTCATAGCGCCCCGGCAACTGATCTTCTGCCGTGTATTCTGGCACCTCCCGCACCGCCACGGTCTGGAAGTCGCCGGCTTGGCCCCGCCGCCGCTCAATCCGGTAGTCGAAGTCTCCGGAGCCCGCCGGTACGTCCCAGGACACGTGCACGGTTCCCAATCCCCGGTCGTCTCGTCCACGCACGTCGGCCTGTCCATTTTGCGGATTCACGGTCCGTTTCACCTCCTGGCCCGTCACCTGATCGGTGTTGTCCGAGCGCACCCAACGAACCCGAAAGGAATGCGCCCCAAGGCCGAGCTCCGTAAGCGTGACCGGCGGGGCCTCCGCCGGCTGTACTCGGACGCGCTCCACGACATCGTTCCCAAAGTACTGCCGCTCGACGACGTATTCCTCCACGTCGGCGTCGTCCTTCACCGCCCAGGTGAGTGTGATCTGATTCTGGTTCGTGCTCGTCGATCCCTCCACTTGCAGGGCGTAGACGTCTGGAAACGTATCCAGACACCCCTCCCCCATCGGCCATCCCATGTCGAAGAGCTGACCGCAAAGAACCGGCCCAGGCAGTCGATTGGTTTCCGCCCGGGCAATCCTCGGCGTCATGAGGGCATTGGGCGCTTCGCTGGGATAGGTGGCTTCATCGAGATGGAAGGTGCTCGATCCCTCACTGAATTGGGAGGGAGCATAGACCTTCGGTGGCACTGGACCCGTGCTCGCCGCAGCCAGTGAGGTGGCCCCGCCCCCGTCGTAAAAGAGCTGCCCTCCGGTCAGAGCGTCGCCCAGCTCAGCCGACGGATTGGGGAAAACCGACTCATTCGTCAGAGACGCCAGCGAGCCGTCAGAGGCCTGCTCTGCCAACAGGCGGGTAAAAATGCTGGGAACGTCGGTAGCGGCCGTTCCATCGTTGGTCTGAAAGTCGATCCCGTACCGGCCATCTCCCGCCCCGTCAACATTTGTCGCGCCGATGTAGTGGAGCCCGTGTCCGATCTCGTGGAGCACCACGCTGGTAAAATCAATCGTGCCCGCCGGAGCGTCCCCGTTTCCAAAGTGCCAATCGTCTCGCGACCTGTTAAATCGTGCATTGATGTCCGGCTCGTCGGAGGTGGACTGTTGATCTTCGCCGGTAACGGCATCGATGAGGGCATCGCTGACGAACGTATCTAAATTGTCGTCACCACTGGTGTCGACGCCATAGAAAAAACTTGGCCCTGCTCCGCCCAGAACGTTTTCGCTGAGGTCCTCAAAGGAGGCATCAATCTGGATGGGAACGTCAGACTCAATGTGGGTCTCCCAGACCGAAACGGCACGCTCAAACGCCCGGCGTGCCTCCGGCGAAAATCCGAACCCGTAGTCGACTTCAATCGTCGCAGACCTGACCTTGCGTCTCGGAAGGGGCCGCCGATGGCTTACAAACGCATCCACGTCGATTTTTCGCAGCCCGCAATCATGCCAGTCGGGATTAACCTGATCGTACGGGATCGGGCTCCCAATCTGCTTCATCTTCTGCGCAGAGGCCATCTCAACCGTTCCCCCCATCAGAAGGATCAACACCCCTGCCTTTAGAATCACACTCCAGAAGCGAGGACGAGAAGCTCGGGCGTGCGGGTGAAGAACCATAACTGGGCAAATCGAAATCCAGCGACGACGAATCCGAAGCAGAAGCCTGCCACCAGATGGGCGGGGACGTCACACATTTCGCGACGTCCCAGCGAGGAAAGCAGCGCAGTCTCCGCCCGAGCAGTACCGTCAAAAATCGATTCGATACAGTCGGGACTACTCAAAGACGTAAGCGACTCCCAGCGTCAGCGGAACGGCCGTCACAGCATTTTTCTTTCCGCCCGGCAAGCTCCCCGTAACCCGCACCTCTGCATCGAGATACAATCCGCCGGCAACCGGCAGAGAGGCCCCGAGCCCCACGTCTCCCCCCGCATCGACCACGGACACATCCGGAAACGAGACCGTCTCGTCCTGCAGGCGGCTGCTCTCAACGCCTCGAAGCGTCACCCCATCTACCGACGCATGCACGACGCCGAGCCCCACGAGCAGATAGGGATGAATCCACCCGGGAGACGTGAGAATAATGCGCCCTTCGATGGTTCCGGCAAGCAAGCGCCCGTCGGGATACCCACAAGTGCTCTCGAATCGACAGTCTACGGTGCTGCGTAGTTCAGAGACGTGCGCTCGAAGTCGCGCCCCCAGTTCAAATTTTTCCCCGAGGGACCGCAGAAGTCCGGCCCCCACGTACACCTGCGGTCCAGCCTTGAGGTCAATCTCTTGAAACACCGGGTCCCCCCCGACCCCCTGCACCTCCGTCTCTACATTATTCGTCGGAAACGCCCATCCCCCTCCCCCGTCCAGCCGGATTCGCTGCGCTTCGGCCGCCGGCCCGAACGGGATCAAGAGCAGAAACCCGCACAGCAGCAACCAGATCAGCCGTCGGCCACACGTAGACGAAGATCCTTCTGAAAGACGTTGGAGCACGCGTCAGCAAAAATCTTGGTAGACGAGTCAGTTTATCCGCGATGCCCAACGGGGAGGCGACCCGGCTCGTTCTCCGGACTGTGGATTCGACTCAAAGTCTCGGGGACACGATGGCTTTTCAACCCGAGCCTTCCTTTCTTGGAATCATCCAGGCCACTTTCCGGCTTTACTGCAACCGACGCAACTCTGACCGACGCTCCACACTGCCTATGTCCGACGCTCCCATCGAATTTGGCACCGACGGCTGGCGTGCCGTCATTGCCGACGACTACACCTTCGAAAACCTCGAACGCGTGTCACAGGCCACCGCCGACTGGCTGCTCGACGACTACGGCGATTCGCCCAGCGTGGTGATTGGTCACGACGTGCGGTTCCTCGGTCGCCAGTTCGCCGAGCGAGCCGCGCAGGTCCTCACCGAGGCCGGCGTGCACGTCACCTTTGCCGACACGATGGTCTCCACGCCCGCCATCAGCTGGGCCACGAAGGCCCTGGACTGCGACGCCGGGATCGTGATTACGGCCAGCCACAATCCGCCCGAGTACAATGGGTTCAAGATCAAAGCCCACTTCGGCGGCCCCGCCCCGCCCGACATGATTGCCGCCGTGGAGGACGCTGTGGGACCGGCCTCCGCCCTTCCCGACGCCCTGACGCCCTTCACCGACCTCCGCGACAGCGGGCGCCTCTCCCTCCACGACGTGCGCTCCGGCTACCTGAACGCCCTCGAGGAGGCCCTGAACATCGACGCCATCGCCACCTCCGACCTCACCGTCGCCCACGACGCGATGTACGGCGCCGGTCGCGGCCTCGTGACGGATCTGCTCGGCGAGGATCAAGTCGTCCCAATCCGGCACGAGCTCAATCCCACGTTCCACGGTCTGGCCCCCGAACCGATCGAGGAGCGGCTGGAGGAGCTGTGCGCGACGGTGGCCGACTCGGACTGCGCCGCCGGCCTCGCCAACGACGGCGACGCCGACCGCATCGGCATGGTCGACGAAAACGGCGATTACGTGAGCTCCCACCGCATCCTGGCCCTCCTCGTAAAATACCTGCACGAGGAGCGCGGTCTCTCGGGCAACGTCGTCAAGACTTTTTCCACCACCCACATGCTCGACAAGATGGGCGAGCGCTACGGGCTCAACGTGGAGACGACCCCCATCGGCTTCAAGCACATCGCCAAGAAGATGTCGCAGGGCAACGTGCTAGTGGGCGGCGAAGAGTCCGGCGGCATCGCGGCCATGGGGCACGTCCCCGAGCGGGACGGCATCTACATCGGCCTCCTCATCGTGGAAATGATGGTGGAGCGCGACATGCCCCTCTCCGCCCTGGTCGACGAGCTGCTGGAGGAGTTCGGCCCGCACTACAACTACCGCGACGACATTCACATCCGCGAGGACCAGAAAGCGGACGTGCTGGACCGCCTCGACAATGAGGGGGGCCTCGACACGGTCGACGGCCACGCGGTCCAGGAGGTGCAGACGCTCGACGGCTTCAAGCACGTGACCGACAGCGGATGGCTCCTCATTCGCCCGTCCGGGACCGAGCCTGTGCTCCGCGTCTACTCGGAGGCCGAATCGCCCGAGGACGCCCGGGCGCTCGTGAAGGACGCCTCGTCGCAGCTCGGGCTCGACGAGTAAGCAGGTTCGCTTCCGAGTGCTCCCCTCGGCCGTTCGGCCTGGTTCTCGGATTCTGTATTTCGTATTGCGTGTAGACACTGCGCTCCAGCTTGGAAATAAGCACGTCGCGAATACGAAATACGCACGACGCAATACGCCCCATGCGACGACTGCTCACGATTCTGGTCGGCGTTGCTCTCTTC
>CAZSBW010000184.1:0-5951 GCA_964604815.1 uncultured Salinivenus sp.
CGAGTGGAACCACGACCAGGAGCTGGAGTGGTGGCTCACCGACCACGACCTGCACGAGGGCCTCATGAAGTGGCTCGGCGACCTCAACGACCTCTACACGACGCATCCGGCCCTCTGGAACGACTCGCAGGACGGATTCGAGTGGATCTCCTACGACGATAGAGAAAACAGCGTCCTCACCTACCGGCGCCTCGGCGGCGACGCATCCCTCATCTTCATGCTCAACGCCACGCCGGTGGTCCGTGAGAACTACCGGATCGGCGTTCCGGAGCCCGGCGCGTGGCGTGAGCGCCTCAACAGCGACAGCGAGCTCTACGGGGGCAGCAACGTGGGCAATGCGGGCGACCTCCACAGCGAGCCCACCGCCAAGCACGGCTATCAACACTCGATTGAACTGACCCTCCCTCCCCTCGGCGCCCTCGTCCTCGAACAGCAGGGCGGATAGATCGAATAGTGCGTCTTGCGTATTTCGTGTTGCGCAGACGAAGTTACTGATACGCAATACGGCAGGTGTTAGTCGTCCTGCTTAAAGAAAATTTGAAGCAAAGCAAATTGCTTCGAGCTGGTCCAGTTGACTCGACGAAACCGCCCCCGTCAACTCCGGACGCGAAGCGATCCGGAGTCCAGTGCCCGAAAACAAGCACTGATAAGCTGTGGAAATCTTAAATCCCACTGGACACCGGCTCACTGAATCGAGTTCAGCACAGGCTCAGGCCGGTGTGACGGTGGCGGCCAAACTGGCCGGTTAGCCAATTATCAAAGCAGAGAACTCGGCTCATCATAACTTCACGTAGGGTGTCTAACTCCTGACGAAATACGCACTATGAAACGCGCTCCCACGTCCACACGAGCCCGACGACGCCCGCCGCGAAGAGCAGAACGGAGATCATCTCGGCCTGGGTTGGCGTCAGGCCCAGCAGCTGGTACTCGGCGGTGACGCGAATTTTCTCGATGAAGAAGCGCTCCACGCCGTTGAAGACGAGGTAGAGCGAAAAGAGCCACCCGGTCCGGAAGGGATGCTTCCGCAGGGCCCAGAGCACGCCGAACAGAAGCACCGCCGCGAGGGCCTCGTAAAGCGAGGTGGGATAGACGGGCTCCGGCGGCGGGCCCACGACGGCGTGCGGGTACGTCTCGGCCCAGAACCACGTCGGGAGCCAGTCGGGCTTCGCGGCGAGATCGGCGGCGATGCCCCAGTCCCCATCCCCCGCCAGGTGACACCCGAGGCGCCCGATGCCGTAGCCCAGCATCAGGGCGGGGGCCGCCGCATCCAACACGGGAAGCATCGACAAGCCCTGACGCCGCACGTACCACAGGATGGCCCCGGCGGCCACGATGAGGCCCCCGTAGAACGTAAGCCCGCCCATCGTAAACAGAATGTCCGACGGGTCGCGAAAGAAGGAGGCCGGGTCCCCGAGAACGGTGAACACCTTCGACCCCACAACGCCCGCCACCACGGCGATGATCGCCATCGTTCCCGCCAGAACCGACGGCGGCGCCTCTTTCGTCCCGTGGCCCGTTTCTGAATCGACCGACACCCCGCTCATCGTGCCGTCCTCGTACTTTCGGTCCATCTCGCGCCCCGTGAGCCACGTGCCGAGGAGAATGGCGAGCGCAACCATCGCCCCGTACGAGTAGAGGGTAAACGGGAGCTCAATCCCGAAGAGGTCCCGAAAGAGATCACTCAGCCGCGGATACATGCGCGTCGGGGATTCGGAATGGAAGGGGAATTGGCGTGCACACGTCTTCGGCGGGCCTCAAGGTCACCACAGGGATTACGTCCCGTCCGCCAGCGTCTTTGCAGAGTCTCCGGTCGTTCGTTCGAGGAGGTACTGCGTCAGGTCGTCGAAGGGCACGTCCACCTGATCGCCGCTCTCCATCTCCTTGACGGTAGCCGCCTCGGCCTCCAGCTCGTTGCCGCCGATGATGAGGGTGTAGTCGGCCCCCTGTCGGTTTGCCTCTCGCATCTGGGCTTTCAGCGATCGGCCTTTCAGGTCGAGCGCCACGTGCAATCCCGTTTCTCGCAGCTCCTGCGTCGTTCGGAAGACCCACCGCTCGGCCTCCTCCCCCAGCGCCGCGATGAACACGTCGGCGTCGGGCGGGCCCGGAAGATCCACGTCCGCCGCATCGAGCGCCAGGAAGAGCCGCTCCATGCCCGCCGCAAAGCCGATCGCGGGCACCGGCTCGTCGCTGCCCAGCACCTCTGCCAGCCGGTCGTAGCGCCCCCCGCCCGCCAGCGCGCTCTGCGCCCCAAGGGCCTCGCTCTCCAGCTCAAAGGTCGTCTCCGTGTAGTAGTCGAGGCCCCGCACGAGGTGGGGATCTTCGTCGTAATCGACGCCCAGGTCCGCCAGCAGGCCCTTCACCCGATCGTAGTGGGCGCGGCTCTCGTCGTTGACGTAGTCGAGGAGCTGCGGGGCGTCCTGCAGAATCTCTCGTTCGTGCTCCCGCTTCGTGTCGAGCACACGGAGGGGATTTTGCTCCAGGCGCCGCCGGCTCGTGTCCGAAAGGTCGTCGGCGTAGGGCGCCAGGTAGTCGCGCAGGGCGTCCACGTACTCGGCCCGGCGGTCCGGCGTCCCCAGCGTGTTGATCCGAAGCTCCGTGTCCGAGATGCCCAGCGCCTCGTAGACCGCCGTCATGATGGCGATGGTTTCGGCGTCGGCCCGCGCGTCGTCGGTGCCCATGATCTCGACGCCGAACTGGTGGAACTGTCGGTAGCGCCCCTTCTGGGGCTGCTCGGCCCGGAAGCACGGACCGACGTAAAAGAGCTTCTGGACGCCCCCGCGCTGTTCGAGGTGGTGCTGGAGGAAGGACCGCACCACCGGCGCCGTCACCTCGGGCCGAAGCACGTAGTTCGTGTCCCCCCGCTCGAAGGCAAACATCTCCTTCTGTACGATGTCGGTCGACTCGCCAACGCCTCGGGCCACGAGCTCCGTAGGCTCCAGGATCGGCGTGCGGATTTCGTTCAGATTAAAGCGGGCCATCACGTCCCGAACGGTCTCCTCCACGTAGCGCCACTCAGCGCTCGCGGCCACGCGGGTCCCCCCATCGTCCGTGTAGGCGTCCGGAAGGATGTCGAAGGTGCCCTTGATGTTTTGAAACGTGTCGCTCACAGGTACAGCCAATCAATGGTGAATCAGAGAGAAGGCGTCCGGCAGGTCGTCCCATACGAAAGTGCTGAACCGCGAAGAAGCGTCTGCGTTCTGGAATTAGTTCCGAAGTTCCTCCTCCCCTTCACGCAAAACCTCGATCACAGTCCCCGGTTCGTCGGCCTCAATGAGCCGGGTTCGGAGGGCGTCCCGGCTCACGAGTCGAGAGATGCGTCCCAGAATCTTGATGTGTTTGGACTTGTGATCCTCCGGGCCCACGAGGAGCAAAAGCAGTCGAATCGGCTCGTCATCAATCGCCCCGAAGTCCACCGGCTCATCGGTCGTGGCAAAGGCCGCCACCGTCTCCGTCGCGGCCGCGGTCTTGGCGTGGGGAAGGCCGAGCATCTTGCCCACCCCGGTAGACATCATCTCTTCTCGGTCGAAGATGGCCTCGCGGACCGCTTCGAGGCTGTCGATGGCCTCGTGTCCCGCCAGCACGTCGATGAGGGCATCGATCACCTCCGGTTTCGTCGTTCCCGGCAGTCCGATGCGCACCTGGTCGGGGCGCAGCAACTGGTTAATTTCGGTCGTCTGAGTGGGCGGCATGCGCGCGGCCGGGTCAATTGAGCAGGTCAAATGGGACGCCCGACGGCAATCGGGGACGTGCAGTTTCACGTCGAACACTACGCCCGGTCTCTTTCACGTGTTCGCACGCGCCCCCCGAGACAAAATTTCCATCGAAACTGGAAAGTCGGTCCACGCACTGCACAAATCTTGGCCTGTGCCCTTCAGTGGGATTGCACAACTGCATTGACAAATATCGCAGATTCCGTGCTGCCGTTTCCCGTTTCCAACGACGTGTAATCGTGCCCTCAGCGCCGGTCAGTGCCGGAAGTGTTACAATCGCGAGTTAAGCACACGCTCGTCAAATTTGGCGGTGTCGTTTTGCAAGGTCTCTCGTTCCTCCTTCCAAATCCGAGGGCACGAAGAAGCCCACGATTGGTCTGCCATTGGTCAGAGCGTCCGGGCAGGCCGTTCGGTGTCTTGATCCCGCCACGCCACCCAGGCGAGGTAGGCCTGTCCCAGGAGCAGAGGCATGACGCTCGCGCCCGCGATCAACAGCCAGCCGTCCAGGCCGGGCGGCACCACGGCCAGCACGGTCGCCAGCGGCGACCAGTAGACCGCCAGCAGGAGCAGGCCGAGGCACAGCGCGATCGCGCCCCACACGTAGGTCGTCCGCGAAATCTCGTTGTCGAACACACCGCTCTCCGGGGCGCGCATGTTGAAGGCGTGCAGCAGACGGCTGATGGACAGGGTCAGGAACGACACCGTGACGGCGCGGGGCGTCTCCATCCCCAGCGGATAGAGGGCCGCCAGGAACGCCCCCAGGATGGTGACGGCGATGACCGCGCCGTAGCCCCCGATGAGGCCCCAGTGGTAGGGCGTCACGACCGACTCTTCGGGGTCGCGCGGCGGGCGGTCCATCGCCTCGTCCGTGCCCCGGCCCACCCCCAGCGCCAGCGCGGGAAAGACGTCGTTCAACACGTTCAGGTAGAGAATTTGCAGGGGCAGGAGCGGAAGCGGGAAGCCAAACGTCGCGGCGGTCCCCACCGCCAGAATCTCCCCCACGTTCCCTGAGAGCAGATAGACGACGAACTTCCGGATGTTGTCGAAGATGATGCGGCCCTGGCGGACGGCCTCGACGATCGAGGAGAAGGCGTCGTCCCGCAGCACCATGTCGGCGGCCTCGCGGGCCACGTCGGTGCCCCGCTGCCCCATCGCCACCCCGATGTCGGCGCTGCGCAGGGCGGGCGCGTCGTTCACCCCGTCGCCCGTCATGGCCACCACCTGCCCCGAGTCCTGGTAGAGGTCCACCAGGTCGAGCTTCTGCTTCGGCGTCACCCGCGCAAAGACGGCGGCGCGCAGCAGGCGCTCGCGGGCGTCCCCGCCCAGCTGTTCGATCGAGACGAAATCCTCTCCCTTCTCCACCGCGTGCTCGTTCATACGGAGGCCCACGGCGCCGGCGATGGCGCGGGCCGTCTCCGGGTGGTCGCCCGTCACCATGACCACGCGGATGCCCGCGTTCTGGCAGCGCTCGATGACGGGCCGCACGTCGGTCCGGGGCGGGTCCAGCAGGCCCACGAGCCCGAGCAGGCCCAGGTCGTCGTACGGGGCGGCGTCGGCGTCGGCCACCGTCTTGCGGGCCAGCGCGAGCACGCGGAGCCCCTCTTCGGCGAGGGCCTCGCTCCGCTCCGTCCAGTCCTGTCGGCCCGCGTCGCCGAGCGGCTCGTCCCCCTCCGGCCCCACCACGTGGCTACAGGTGTCGATGACGGCTTCCGGCGCCCCCTTCACCGCCACCAGGAGGCCGTCGCCCGCCTCGTGGTAGGTGGCCATCATGTTCGTGTCGCGGTTGAACGCGACCGTTCGGACGAGCGGGCGGTCCGCCAGCAGCGACGCGCGGGGCCGCCCGGCCTCCGCCCCCAGCTCCAGCAGCGCCAGCTCCAGCGGGTCGCCCGTGCTCCGGACCGGGTCGTCCGCATCCCGCTCGGCGCCGTTGCAAAGGGTGCCCACGTCGATGGCGGCCCGGAGGCGCTCGTCGTCCCCGTCGTCGGGCGAGGCCAGGTCCACGGCCCGATCGGGCAGGACCATCTCCCGCGCCGTCATCCGGTTTTCGGTGAGGGTGCCGGTCTTGTCGGTACAGATGAGCGTGGTGGCCCCAAGCGTCTCCACCGCCGAGAGGCGCCGCACGTAGGCGTTGCGCCGGAGCATGATCCACATGCCGTGCGCCAGGGCCACCGTCGCCACGATGGGCAGCCCCTCGGGGATGGCCGCCACGGCCAGGGCGATGCCCGTCTCCACCATCAGGAG
>CAZSBW010000185.1:0-5937 GCA_964604815.1 uncultured Salinivenus sp.
CGGCCATCTGTCACGCCGCGCAGACCCTCGCCGCCGCCGACGTGCTGGAGGGCCGTCGCTGCTCGGCGTACCCGGCCTGCGCGCCGGAGGTCGAGGCCGCCGGTGGGACCTACGCCGACGTCGAGATGACGGAGGCGGTGACCGACGGCAACCTGGTCACGGCCCCGGCCTGGCCCGCCCATCCCGCCTGGATCAAACAGTTCCTGGAGGTCCTCGGCACCCGCATCGAGCACGGGGCCGAGGCCGTACCGGCATAACCGACGGAATGTAAACAGGTGGTCGACGCCGGGTTGCCCTTTCGGGGCGCCCGGCGTTTCTTTATGTGTGTGCGGCGGTTTTCCGCACCCTGCGGAAGCGACCGCCTCGAACACAGATGCAAGACAGACACCGGACGGAGTGTCGCTCCGGTGCGGGAGCACGTCTCGTCGACCCAGTTTCCAACCACACCTCGACGGTATGGAGCGCGACGACATCTTTGAAGAAGACACCTCGAACCGAAGTCCCCTCGCGCTCGACCAGGAAACGCTTCTCAACGACCAGTTTCGGATCGGTCGAGTGCTGGGGGTCGGGGGGTTCGGCATCACCTATCTCGCCTTCGACGAGGTGCTGGAGATGGTGGTGGCGGTAAAAGAATACCTTCCCAACGACATTGCCGTCCGGAAGACCGACGGAGACACGATTCAACCTCTGTCGTCGTCGGGCGAAGGCGAGCAGGGATTCGAGTACGGGCTCGAACGGTTTCTCCAGGAGGCGCGCACCCTCGCCAAGTTTGAGCGTCATCCGAATATTGTGCGGGTGCGCACGTTCTTCGAAGAAAACGGCACGGCCTATCTCGTGATGAACTTCTACGAGGGCCGCACGCTCGCCGAGTACCTGGAGGCGAGGAACGGGTTTATTCCGGAGGAAGAGGCGCTCCTCATTATGGAACAGGTGATCGACGGCCTGGGCGCTGTGCACGAGGAAAGCGTGCTGCACCGGGACATTGACCCGAACAACGTCTATTTGGCCAACGACGGGACCGTCGTGCTCCTTGACTTTGGAGCGGCGCGCACGGCGGTGGGAGAGCGGACGCAGAGCATGTCGGTGGTGCTCAAGCGCGGCTACGCGCCCCACGAGCAGTACCACAGTCACGGCGATCAGGGGCCGTGGACGGATGTCTACGCCTGCTCGGCCACCCTCTACCGGACCCTCACCGGATACAAGCCGCCGGAGGCGGCGGCCCGCATCTTGAACGATGAACTGGCGCCGCCCAACGAGCTCGTCCCGTCGCTCTCGGACGCCACGAACGACGCCGTTCTCGAGGGACTGTCCATTCGTCCGGACGACCGTCCCCAGTCCGTCGAGGCGTTTGCGGAACTGCTGCCCGACCCGCCCGAGGACAAGGAACCGGGCTGGATTGGGGAAAGCACGACGATGGAGGGCCCGACGACCGACACCGAGGCGGCGGCGGAGTTGCAGGTGACGGCCACCCACGCCTGTCGCCTGTACGTGGACGGCGACCTTTCGACGGAGCTTCCGGCCGAGGAGACGTACACCCTTGCCGTGGAGCCCGGTTCGCATCGGATCCGGGCCGTGCGGACCGATCGAGCCAGTAGCGGCAACGCCACGGTCACCGCCTCGGACGCCGGCGGAGGAGCGGAGGAAGGCAATCGCATGTCGCTCGGCGCGCTGATGTGGCAGCAGGTCGTTTCGGTGTCGGCAGACGAGCCGGCGCCCGTCAACGTCGACTTCGAGGACGAGACGGCTGCCGACGCTCCGTCCCCCGCCCTCGGCGAAACGGAAGCGCCGGGCGAGACGGAGGTGCCGGGCGAGACGGAGGTGCCGGGCGAGCCCGTGGCGGCGGGCGCAACGGAGAGGGCGGCGGAGACGGACCGCCCCGACGAGCCCGAGACGGACGAGGCAGAGCACCCGGAGGAGGCGGACGATGACGAGCCGCCTGCCGAGACGGCAGCCCCACCGGAGTCGGATGAAGAAGCGGAGGCGGTTGAATCGGAAGTCCCGGCCCCCGAGACCTCCGACGAGTCGGACCAAGAGGCGGAGCCGGACGATGAGCCCCCCCAAGAACCCGACCGTGACAAAGAATCGGACGAGGCGGAGGCGGCTGCGGCGGAAGGGACGGACGAAGCTGCCGAGGCAGAGGCGCCCGTTCGAGCCCGTGCCGCCGAACCGCCGGCGGGGGCGGTGGAGGTGGACGAGGAGGCCCCGACCGAACAGCCCAGTCCGCCGCCCGAGCCGCCCACGCCCGCCCCCGGACGGCTTCGCGTGCGAACCGACCGATCCGCCCATCTCCTCATCGATGGAGAGCGGGAGGTCCGCCTCGATCCGAGCGACGAAGAGGAAATTGCGCTGCCGCCGGGCCGGCATCAAGTGCGCGCGGAGGCGACGGACGGCCCCGAAATCTGGGAACAGGACGTGGCGGCCGAAGCGGGCGCCACGCGGTCCCTGACGGTCGTTCTCGACCGGGGAGCGGACGCAGACCGCGGTCCTCTGCTCTCGACGGCGGCGCTCCAATATGGGGGAGCAGGCGCAGGGGTGCTCGTGCTTCTCCTCGCCGTAGGGTGGTGGGCGCTGAGCAACGAGCCCCCCCTCGCAAGCCCCGATCGCGCCCTCACGATTACCGAGCCCGTCGTTCTGGACGTGGTCGCCAACGATCGCGATCCCGATCAGGACCCGCTGCGCATTCAGTCGGTGGCGCCTCTTCCCGATTCCGTCGGGCACGTTGAGGCAGTCGACTCGACGCGCCTGCGCATCGAGCCGGCGGCGGGATTTGCCGGCGTCGCCCGGACTGGGTACGTCTTGGCCGACGCGCCGGGCGACACGACCCAGTCCCACGTAACCCTCCGGGTGCCCTTCAATGGCACACGGCGACCGGTTACGCAAGAGGTCCGTCGGCCGCAGGACGTGCACGCGGCGCCGCTCGACGGTGACAATCTCGACGCAGCGATTGCTACGCTCGGCAATCAGGCCGTCGGCTGGGTGCCGAATGCGGAGTCGGAAGCCGGGCGCTTCGACTCGCTCTCCGTGCTCGAAACGTCCCGAGACGGCGCTGTGGACGTGCACGCGGCCGACCTCACGGGGAATGGGCGGCCCGACGTGCTTTCCACCTCCCTCCGGGCCGACGCGGTGAACTGGTTCGAGAACCGGGCAGATAGCGCATTTGCGGGCCCGCAGCCCATTACGACCGAGGCGGACGGGCCGGTGGCCGTGCAGACCGCCGACGTGAACGGCGACGGCGCGCTCGACGTCATCGTGGGGGCGCTTCTAGAGCAACGACTTCTCTGGTACGAGAATCAGGGAGACGGCCAGTTCGGGACGGGGCGCGAGGTGGCGAGTGAGGTTCGCGGCCTCGAAACCCTTCACGTGGCGGACCTCGACAACGATAACGTGCCCGACGTGATGGCGGTGTCGTATCGCGACAGCACCGTCACCCGGTACGAACCCCGTCGCTCGGACGCCGACTCCGTTCGCTTCGAGAGCGGTCCTGCCCTCTCCATGCAACGGGGCGGCCCCATCGAAGTCCACGCGGCGGACGTGACCGGCAATGGATGGGACGATGTCCTCGTGGGCCTCGCGGAGGCACCGTCCGTGATCCTCCTCGAAAATCGGACCGACACGACCGGCACCCTGCAGTTCGCAGACGCGCGCGTGCTGCCAACCGACGTGAAAACCGTAGAGGGCCTCGGGACGGGAGACGTGGAGGGCGACGGTACGCTGGACGTGTTTGCGGGCGCCTTCGACAGCGACGCCGTCGTGTGGATGGAGAATGAGGGCGACGGACGCTTTGCGGCGGCGCAGCCCGTTGCGTCGGACGTTCAGAATATGCTCTCCCTGGAAGTGGCAGACGTGAACGGCGATGAGACCCCGGACGTAATCGCTGTCTCCCAGGCCGAGAATGTAGTCGTCTGGTACGAAAACCACCTGCGATAAGAACCGGCGACCGCCGGTGTTGAACACGCAACCGTTTTCCCCCTCAACTTCGGCTGCTGATTGATCATGCCCGCCTCCAGAATCTGGCTCGTCGTTCTCGTTGTCCTCGCCGTCGGCTGTCGGTCCAACGAGGCGCCGCTCCCCCCAGTCGGCGAGCGGCTGGAGGCCCCCGTCGCCCCCGGCAGCGGCCAGCCCCGCCTCTACGCCGCAGCGGACGGCACCGTGTGGATGAGCTGGCTCGACCCCGTGGACGACAGCACGCACGCGCTTCGCTCCGCCACGATCACCGACACCACTTGGAGCACCCCGACGACCGTCGCCACCGGCACCGACTGGTTCGTCAACTGGGCCGACCTGCCGTCGGTGCGGCCCCTGCCCGGCGGCCGCGCCGCCGCCCACTACCTGCAGAGCAACGGACCCGGAGGGCTCGCCTACGCCGTGCGCGTCACCCAGCGGGCCGACGGCGGCGTGTGGCAGGACGCCGTCACCCTCCACACCGACGATTCCCCCACAGAGCACGGCTTCGTCTCGATGGTGCCGTGGCCGGACGATCGGCTCTTGGCGATCTGGCTCGACGGGCGTCAAATGACCGGGGAGGGGCATGGGCACGGCGACATGACGCTCCGCAGCGCCGTCCTTACGCCCACCGGCGCGGTCGAGCAGCGGGCTCAGATCGACGGCCGCACCTGCGAGTGCTGCGGGACGAGCGCCGTACGGGGAGGCGAAGGGGCGCTCGTGGCCTACCGGGACCGCTCCCCAGACGAGGTCCGCGACATTTCGATCGCCCGGTTCGACGGGCAGCAGTGGTCCGAGCCCACGCGGCTGCACGCCGACGGCTGGACGATCGAGGGCTGCCCGGTGAACGGCCCGGCCCTCGCGGCGCGGGGCGAGCGGATCGTCACGGCCTGGTTTACGGCGGCGGACGGCATTCCGCGGGTGCGGGCCGCGTTCTCGACGGACGGCGGGCGCCGCTTCACCGAGCCGGTAACCGTCGTAGAGGGGAAGACGGAGGGGCGCGTCGACGCTGTGCTCCTGAACGACGGGGCGGCCATCGTAAGTTGGCTGGGGCCGGCCGGCGACCGCGGACGGGTCCAGACGCGGCTCGTTCGATCGGACAGCACGATGGGACCCGTCACCACGATGGCCGTGCTGCCCTCGACGGGTCGTCGGGTGGGCTTTCCCAAAATGGTGCGGAGCGGAGACCATCTTTATGGGGCCTGGGTGGGGAGCAACGATGAGAACGATCCCGCTCGCGTTCAGGCTGCCCGACTGCCCATTCCCCGGCTCCGGTAATGTCGATGCGTAGAGGAACGTTCTGAGAGTCATCATTGCTCGGGAGCGACCCCCGGTCTTGACTCTCAGGGCTAACTACACGACAAAAATGATTGCGGGTATGCGAGTGCCTCAACGCACCGGCTCAGCTCTTCTTGCATCCGGTACCAGTTGGTGAGTAGCTCCTTGAGGTGGTCCAGTCCGTAGCGGAAGAGGCTCTTCTCCGGACACCCGTTTGCGCACTCTCGAGGCGGCCCTTCCCGATTTTGCCGGTCCAGCCCTACAATTCGAGCCGGGCTGTAGGTCAGAGCCTAGCTACCGGACAGTTTTCAATTTCGGGGCTGGGGGCACCGAAAAATCTCTGGCGATTCCGCTGATTTGTCCTTCGGAGGCGTTAATTACAGGCAAAACTGCCGAAAAATGCACCAACGATTTCCCGATTTCCATTCGTCGCTCCAGGAAATCTGAGATTTCCAGCATCTGAGATGTCCTAACTTGATGGGAGATCTGAGATCTTGGGGATCTAGATCCCCTGGAGCCCATCCTGCCGCACGTCGGATAGACCTGGCATCCTCGACGGCTGTCGGGATGCCTCGATCGGGGTCACTCTAAAAGCACTTCCTCGCTTCGCTCAGGGCGCACTCCAAGAGCACTTCCTCGCTTCGCTCAGGGCGCACTCCAAGAGCACTTCCTCGCTTCGCTCAGGGCGCACTCCAAGAGCACTTCCTCGCTTCGCTC
>CAZSBW010000186.1:0-5923 GCA_964604815.1 uncultured Salinivenus sp.
TGATGGGCAAAAAGACCGCGATGGTGGTAAGCGTGCTCGCCCCAATGGCCCCGGCGACCTCTCCGGCTCCCTGCCGGGCCGCCTCGACGGACCCGAGCCCTTCCTCCCGCAGCCGCGCGACGTTCTCGGTGACCACGATGGCGTTGTCGACCAGCAGCCCCACGCCGAGGGCCAGCCCGCTGAGGGCGATCATGTTGAACGTGACGCCCAGCGCCTCGAATCCTATGATCGTGAGGGCGAGGGAGAGGGGCACGGCCACCGCCACGGCCAGAAGGGGCCGGAGGCGGCGCAGGAAAGCAAAGAGCACGACGATCGCGAGGAGGCCGCCCAGCAGGACCGCCTGCACCACGCCCCCGATGGCGCGCTCGATGAAGACGCTCTCGTCGACGACCACGTCGAGCCGAACGCCGGGCAGCTGTTGTTCCAGATTGCCGAGCGCGTTGCGCACCTCGGCGGCGGCCCGGACCGTGTTGGCGTCGGGTCGGCGCTCGACCATAAGCAGAAGCGCCTCGCCCCCGTCGTAGCGGACGAGGCCGCGGCGCTGCTGCACGCCCATCTTCACGCTCGCCACGTCGCGGAGGCGCACGGGCCGCCCCTTCGCCCGCCCGATGACGGTCTCGGCCACGTCCTCGGCGCTCTGAAATTCGCCGCTCACCTCCACGGCGTAGCGGAAGGGGCCGCGCCGGAGGGTGCCGCCGGGCAACGACACGTTGGCGCGGGCCAGGGCCTGCTCGACATTGTCCAGGCCGATGCCGAGCGCGGCGAGCCGATCCCGGTCCACCGTGACGGTGACCTCCCGCTCGTAGCCGCCGGTCACCCGCACGCGAGCCACGTCCTGGAGCTGCTCCAGTCGGCGGGCGATCACCTCGCGCCCCACCTCGCGGAGGCGAACGAGGCTCTGAGGCGGCGACGAGCCGGCGGCGGACTGGGCGCGGGCGGCGTCCGACCCGGCGCCGCGCAGGGCCAGCATCATGATGGGCCGCTCGCTGGGGTCCACACGCAGGACGACTGGATTCTCGGCAGCCTCCGGCAGGCGGTCGCCGAGGCGGTTGATCTGCTCGCGCACGTTCAGGAGGGCGCGGTCGAGGTCCGTATTCCAGCCGAAGCGCAGCTCCACGAGGCTCCCGCCCAGCTGGCTGCGGGCGGTGACGCGCTCTAAGCCCTCGGTCCCGGCCACCGCCTCCTCCACCGGCTCGGTAACCGTCTGCTCCACGCGCTCGGGGGGCACGTCGGGATAGGCCGTCCACACCGTGAGGGCGGGATAGCCCAGGTCCGGCAGCAGGGCTACCGGCAGGCGCACGTAGGCCACCGCGGCGAGGACCACGAGCAGGGCCGTCACCGAGCCAACGGCCACCGGGCGGCGAAAGCAAAGGCGGATGAGGGCGCGCATGATGAGAACTGATGATGAGCGGCAGTGGCTCCTCCGGCCACGACTAAAAGGAATCCTCTCGCAACCATTTTCAGGAAAATGGTTTGGGAAACATCCCCCTGACCCATCCCCCTCGGTGGACGAAATCTACCGAGCGAAGTTGATCGTGTACTGTATCAGGACCGGAGCGCCGGTGTCCGTCGTCGTCCGTCCATAAGCTTTGTCATCCCGAACGGTCATGATCTGCGTCTCTGAGGGCAGCGTTGCCGTCCGCACCAGGTGCTCGCCGGGGCGCGCCACCCACCACGCCGTGCTATCGGGGGTTGAGGTCGGCCGCCCAAACCAGTATCGGCCCTCGTCGTCCACGAGGAAGTGGTCAAAGGCGGGCTTCGTGTCCGGCATGTGCTCCCGCAGCGCGGCACGCTCCTCCTCCGAGCGATCGCCTAGCGCAGTCCGCTGCTCGTCCGGGGAGATGGGGACCGGGTCAAATGGTATCTCGATCCTGTCCTGCCTCTCTCCGGTTCGACTGTACGACGTGACGCGCAGGCTGTCGCTCCAGGCATGGTGCAGGGTGCCGTCCGGCCCCAGATCGAAGACGGAGAGGCGCGAAAAGGGGAGGGGACGCCCGTTGGGACCGGCCTGGCGGGAACGAACGGCAAGCAGGGTGTCGCCCACCTCGCCGTTGCTCCCGACGTGACGAACGACGGCGCGCGCCCCTGTCTTTGCCACCTCATCGGGAAACGGAAGATACGCAAAGAAGGCGCCCCCACCCGCAGAGGGAACCATCATGTTGCGCGGGGCACCCGCTGCCCCCTGTGTTCGAAATCGATACTGGAACTCTCGACCCGGTCCGAAGACAGCGACGCGGCGGCTGTCCATCACGTAGAGGGAGTCCGTTTTCGTGAGCCCGAGCCGGAAGGGACGCTGGAACTCCCCGGGTCCATCGCCCGGGCGCCCAATCGTGTCTTGCGGCGTGCCGTTGGGGGTGATGACCTTGACGTGTCCAGCCTGCCCGTCGGCGACGTAGATCTGACCCTCCTCGTCGACAGCGATGTCGTAGATTTCGCCGAAGTAAAAGTCTCCGTCTTTCCCGAGGCGGATCGGCTCGGTACGTTCAAGCGCATCCGTCTGAACGGTCCATTCGGACTCGGACGTCGACGATTCACAGCCTGAGATCGAAACGACCCCGACGATAAGAATCAACGCTGCACCGTACGGACAGTATAGATTCGTCATTGTGTGACGTACGTTCGCGGTGAGAGACAGAAGGCATTCGTCGTTGATGTTCGCCGTTCGGACTGACCGCTGTTAGGCCCCTCAGAAGCTGTTTGGTGGATTGATGTTCAACCGAGACACAGTGGACGAAGCTGCTAAATGGCGCTCAAATGAGTCCCTGTAGTGGAGCTACCGGGCGAGTGTAGAAGCCATTTTGCACGAGATCCACGAAGTCGTAGGTCACAGAACGTCCGCCAAACAGCTTCTCATCACTTCATTTCCAGCGGTCGCACCTCCCCGATTGTCACCGGCGCGTCGTGGGCGAGGGCGAAGTGGCCGCCGACGGCAATCGTGTCGCCCGGCGCCACCCCGTCGGTAATCTCGACGAAGTCCCCCGACCGCGCCCCCAGCTCCACGTACGACCACTGCGCGCGGCCGTCCTCGACGACGAACGCCAGGTCGCGCCCCTGCCGCACGAGGATCGCGTCTTCCGGCACCACGAGACGGTCCCGCAGCCGCTTCGTCTCCAGCCGCGCCTCCGCGTAGAGGCCCGACACGAGACGTCCCTCCGGGTTGGGAATCGAGACGGTCACCCGCCCCGTTCCGCTCTCCGGGTCCACCTGCGGGTTGACGGCCCAGACCGTGCCCTCGACCCAGGCCGTCGAGTCGGTCTCGGGGCCGAGGGCCGGGACGTGCACCCGGGCCGTCGCGCCTTTTTCGAGGCGCACCACGTCGCTCTCCAGCACGTCCGCCTCCATCTTCATGCGGCGGTCCTGCAGCACGGTGGCGACCTTCTCCCCGCGCCCCACGTACTGGCCCTCCTCCACCGTCAGGTTGGCCACGCGCCCCGCAAACGGCGCCGTGATGCGCGTGCGCTCCAGGTTCAGCTTGGCGCGCTCGACGGCCTGCTCGGCGGCGGTGAGGCCGCTGGCGGCTGCCTGCGTGGCCCGGCGGGTCGCGCTGGACGAATCGTTCGCCGGCGGAACCGGCGCGTCGATCCCTGAAGAATCGCCGCCTGTGGAGGCCCCCGCGTATTTGGCACGGTACTCGGCCCGGGCCTTCAACAGCTGGGCGCGGGCCTCCTCCAGCGCGATGCGTTCCTCGCGGTTTTCGAGGTGCGCGAGGAGGGCGCCCTGTTCCACGCGATCCCCTTCCTGCACGGCCCGCTCGATGACCGGCCCGCCGGCTTCGGCGTGGAGGTCGGCCCGTTTCCACGGGACGAGGTGGCCGCTGGCCTGGGTGCGGAGGGGAAAGTCGGTTCGCTCGGCGACGATCACGTCGACCTGCGCCTCCGAGGACGGGGCCTCAGCATCTTCCTTCGCGGCCTCCGCCCCCGATTGGCCCGTAATCACAGGCCAAAGACCGTAGAGGCCGAGCCCCACGACAGCGACGATCAGGAGCCCGCCGGCCACGTGCCAGGCGCGGAGGCGAAACGACGATTCGGACTCGGTCGCAGACTTCTGGCCCTCGACTGCAGACTCGGAGGGGGCAAGAGGGGGAGAGTTGGTTGACATGAAACAGAAATTGCCCGTCGAGCGGGGTCAGGTTTACAGGTAAGTGAAAGGTGATCACAGGCCGATGGAGAGTCAAGCGTTGGATCCGGTAGAGGGGTAATCCGGGGAGCCTCGGCCTCACTTTGACTTCCAAGCCATTCGCCGCAGCTGGGGGACCTCGCGGGTGTCGGAGAGGTAGAGTGTGCCGGTTGCGTCTACCGCGAGGGCCTCCAGGTTCAGCGAGGGGGTGGTTTCGATCACGGAGTTGCCAAGAGACGAGCCGTTGGGTGAAAACCGCTCCAGGGTCAGCTCCAACACGTCGCCGTTTTCCTGCATGAAGACGTGGGCGAGGGCGCCGTCGGGGCCGGCGTCGAGCGCCCAGGAGAGGGTGTGGAACTGGGCCGCGTGTCGTCCGCCCTGCAGCTTGATGGGAAGGTCCACCCGTTCGGCCTGGTCGACGGAGGAGAAGGTGACGGGCGTCTCGTGCCGAGCGTGTCCCTCGTACGCGTCCGTTTGCGTCCACGAACCGGAGTCCGATCGCTCGTACGCGTACAAGGTGCCCGTGTAGAGCGCCGGAGCATACACAATGGTGTTCGTGTCGGGCACGGCCACGCTTCCCGGGAAGAACTGGACGGTGACCGTTTCGAGCCTGTGATCGGTGGTTCTCATCTCACTCTCGGCAACGAGGCTCGCGTGGACGGTCGAGAAGCTCGTGTCGACGACGTGGACGAGGTGCTCATTGCCGGCCCCGACGACCACGTACCGGTCCCCGGACAGGTCGGCCATTTCGGTAATGCGGGACACCTCGGGCAGCTGGTACGTCGCCAGCAGGTCGCCGTCCTGGGAGAAGGCGGTGATGCGGGCCTGCCGGCGGTCGGCCACGAGGAGGCGGCCTCGTCGGTCGACGTGCAGGGCGTTGATCTGTCGAAACTCGCCGGGGCCGTTTCCCTTCTGCCCGATGCTAAACCGGTACGTGCTGTCGTCGTACGCGTGGATTTTCGTGCCCGGCCCGTCGGCGAGAAAGAGGGTGCCGTCTTTCCCCACGGCAACGTCGGACGGACGGTCGAAGAGGCGATGCGCCGGCGCGTCGGGGTCGTCGGACCCGATGCGCAGGGTTTCCTCGACGGTGACCGTGTCGGGAGCGTCGGCATCGGTCGTGCACTGAACGCCGGTGAGGAAAACGATAACGAGTGTGGCGACGATTTGAGCGGAGGGCATTGAGGGCATCGTTCGGCGGTACGGATTTCTGGGGAGCTGGAGGCAGAGCCCCTCCCGCGAATTACGAGTCGCGACGAGACTACTAAAATAGTACTATATTAGTAGTATTTTTGCAAATGGCAGCATCCGGAGGCATTGCTTGATTGGAGAAGAGGAGGCTCTTTGATCTCGACTGAATTCGGGGCTCAACCGTCGGGGCACGGCGTTGCCGCCGGTGTCACGGAGTGGGTCCGTCGGGTCGGGGCACTCCCGATGAGAGCCGTCCCCGGGACTTGTTAGCGCAGTCCGAGGTCGGGCACCGCGACCGGCTCGCCCGTCTCCACGCTCACCCACACGAGGACGGCGGTGCCGGTGGCCACCCGCTCGCCCGAGCGCTCCAGCCGGGCATCGTAGACGTTTTTCATGCTCGAATCGCCCGGCGGGGTGGCGTACACGTCAATGACGAGCGTGGCCGGATAGGTAAGCGGCTGCTTGAAGTCGCAGGACGCTTCCGCGAGTACCGGCCCAGACTTCGTAAAGAGCGGCCCATCGAGCGCGTCGTCGAGCCATGCCACACGGGCCTCTTCGAAGTAGGTAAAGAAGCGGCTGTTGTTGACGTGCCCGGCGGCGTCGAGGTCGCCCCAGCGGA
>CAZSBW010000187.1:0-5912 GCA_964604815.1 uncultured Salinivenus sp.
GGAGGTGGGCGGCGATGGAGAGGCAGGCGAACGGCAGGAGCAACCATCCGGCGACGGAGCCGAGTCCCGACAGCCGTCGGGAAACGGCATGCGCGCCAAGAAAGGCGACGCCGACGCGGTGCCGGACCTGGAGGACAGCCAGGCCAACCAGATGCACCTCTTCGCCCAGCCCGATCCGGTGGCGGAGGAGATCAAGGAGATGCTCGACGAGATCGACCCGAATCGCATTACGCCGGTCGAGGCGCTGATGAAGCTCTCGGAGATGAAGGACAAGCTGGAGGATTGAGACGGTCGCGGACCGGCAGGCTCAGGCCCGGTGAGCCCGGCGAGGAGCAACGACGCCTTACTCGTTCGACGGCGGACCTTCGTGCCTGGCCCCTGCACGGGTCCATGACGAAAAATTGTGGGCATGTGGATGAAAACGTACTTCCTCGTATTGGTTTGCCCGTTCGGGGGGCAGTCGTCGCTCGTCTCAAGGGGGCACGATCCCGTTTTTCAGATTGGCTTAGTCTTTGATTGTCCTGTTTGTGAAGGAGAAGAATCCCTGTGATCACCGATACGCGAATTTCTAATCCAGAGTCTATGCAGCTCGAACAGAAACGCTGGAATGGGGACGAGGGATGGACGACTGTGCACGATGGGCTTCAGTCCGCTGCTGATCTCGTCTTCGTGTTTGGGGACCGGGCGCAGATGGAAGCGTCGGACTGCTACGACGCGCTCCGGGCGGCCCATCCCGAGGCGTCCATCGTTGGGGGATCCACGGGCGGGGAGATTCAGGATACGCAGGTGCTCGACGGCAGTATGGTGGCGGCCGCGGTCGAGTTTGAGACGACCGACGTTCGCACGGCCGCTGTTCGGCACGAGGAGGGGGGCGACAGCTGGGCCGCCGGGGCCGAAATTGCCGAAGCCCTTCGCGCGTCGGCGCTGGCCCACGTCTTTTTGCTTTCCGATGGGATCCACGTAAACGGCAGTGAACTCGTGCGGGGGCTTACGGAGAACGTGCCCGACGGGGTCACGGTCACGGGCGGGCTGGCCGCAGACGGGAACCGGTTTGAGCGGACGCCGCTCTGGCACGACGGGGTTCAAGAGGCTCCGAGTGTCGTCGGCGTAGGGCTCTACGGCGATCAACTCACGGTCGGGCACGGGTCGCTTGGGGGATGGGACCCCTTTGGGCCGCAGCGACGCATTCGCCGATCCGAGGGGAACGTGCTCTATGCGTTCGACAACCATTCGGCGCTGGAGCTTTATAAGCGCTACCTCGGGCCCTACGCCGATGACTTGCCGGCCAGCGGCCTTCGCTTTCCGCTCGCAGTTGAGGTGCCCGGGGAGTCCCACGAAATTGTGCGGTCGGTCATTGGGGTGGACGAAGATCAGAACAGCATCACGTTTGCCGGAAATGTCCCGGAGGGGGCGTACGCTCGCCTCATGAAGGTCAACGATGAGCGACTCCTTGACGGGGCCATCGAGGCGGCGCGAGACAGCCGAGAGCAGATGGACGAATCGGAAACCGACCTCGCTGTTGTGGTGAGCTGTATTGGACGGAAGCAGGTGTTGCAGCAGCGCACCCCGGAGGAGGTGGAGCACGTCAGCAAGGAGTTGGGAGGAGCCCGGCTCATAGGGTTTTACTCGTACGGAGAAATCGCGGCCGCCCACAACACCACCCAGTGCGAGTTGCACAACCAGACGATGACCGTCACCACGCTTTCGGAATGAAGAAGGAAACAGAGGGGAGTAGAACCCGGGAGATGCCCGCTCTCGTCGATGCGTCGTTCAATCGTCCCGAAGAGAACGGATGCACAGCCTGTTGGAGCGACAGCTCAATAAACACGTAGGCGACCCCGACAACATTCCGGCTGACTGGCAAGACTTTGTCGAGGCGGTAGACAAGGCCTACGAGCAAGCAGACGAGGATCGCGAGCTGCTCGAACGGTCGCTGGATCTGACCTCGGAGGAACTCGTCGAGCGTAACGAGCGCCTGCGCGGCGAACTTGTTCGGCGGAAGGAGGCGGAGCGGCAGCTCCATTCCTACGCGCAGCGGCAAACCGCCATCGCGCAGCTTGGAAAGCTTACGCTGAAGGGCACCTCGATGCAGGCGGTCGTCCACGAGGCGCTCTCAATGACTGCACGCATTCTCGACGTGCCGTACTGCTCCTTGCTCTTGCTCCGGCCCGAGAAGGATCGGTTGGTGCTTCAGGACGGGGTCGGGTGGGAGGACGACGAAATTGAGGACGTAGCGTTTGCCCTCGACGAGGACACGCAGGCAGCGTGGGCGCTGGAGTTGGGAGAGCCGGTGGTGGTAGAGGCCTTTTCGGACGAAACGCGGTTTAGGCCCGGCCCGCACCTGCGGCAGAAGGACATTGAAAGCGGCGGGGCCGTCGTGGTTGGGGGAGGAGAGGGAACGTGGGGCGTGCTGGAGGCGCACGACACGACCGCTCGTGACTTTACGGAGGACGACGTCGATTTTCTGCGCTCGGTGGCCAACGTCTTGGCTCAGGGCACTCAGCGGCGGCGCGCAAATCGCCTCCTACAGGAGAGCGAGGCCCGGTTCCGCGCTGTGAGCGAAAACGCAGCGGAGCTGATTGCGATTCTCAACCGGAAAGGGGAGGTCGAGCACGCGTACGGAGCGACTGAAGAGATCACCGGCTTCTCGGGGGAGGAGCTCAAGGACTTGGAGAGACTGAAACGGGTCCATCCGGAGGACCGGCACGGTCTGTTGGAGACGTGGCGAGAGGCTTGGGAGAATCCCGAGGAGATTATCGAGATCGAATTTCGGTTTCGGCATCGAGAAAAAGAGTGGCGGTACCTGTCGGTGCAGGGCCGCAATCTGATCGATCAGCCCGGCGTGAACGGCATTCTGGTAAACGTCCGCGACGTCACGCAGCGCCGGCAATTCGAACGACAGCTCATTCGAGCCAAGGAACGGGCCGAGGAGATGGTTCAGCTCAAAAATACATTTCTGGCGAACATGAGCCACGAGATTCGAACGCCCCTCACGGCCATTCTGGGGTTTGCCGATGCCCTCGTGGACACGACGTCGGGGGAGGAGCAGGAGTTTGCCGAGCTCATTCGAAATGGAGGAGAGCGGCTGTCCGAGACGCTGAACTCCGTCCTCGCACTGGCCCGGCTGGAGGCCAATGAATCTGATCTCGAACTTGGGAAGGTCAATCTTCGGGACGTGGTCGAGGAGACGGTGGAGTTCTTTCAGTCGGTGGTAGAGGAGAAAGGGCTTGACCTCCGGGTCGACCTGAATGGGGGGCCGGTGTGGGTGCATGCCGACCGGAATGCGCTGAGCCGCATCCTGAATAATTTGCTGTCCAATGCCGTCAAATTTACGGAGGAGGGGTTTGTGGAGGTTCGGGTGCGCGCCCGCGGCGACACGGTATTTCTGCAGGTCGAGGACACCGGGATTGGCATCAGCGACGAGTTTCAGGAGAACCTCTTCGACGAGTTCAGGCAGGAGTCGACCGGCCGAGATCGTGATTATGAAGGGACGGGGCTGGGGCTCACCATTACCGAGCGACTGACGAAGCTCATGGACGGGGACATTCTCGTCGAAAGCGAGAAGGGAGAGGGCAGCGTGTTTACGGTTCAGTTCAATGCCCATCCGGCGGTCGCAGCCGATGCGCTCGAATCGGAATCGGCTCGTTCCTGAGACGAGGGGCGGGACGAGCACAGGCGGCGCTACGAGGCGGCTGTCTCGCCGCGTCCGAACGGATAGGTCATGCTGGCGTCGTAGGCCCCGGCGTCGCAGATGACGATCGTGTCGCCGGGCGAGAGGTGATCGACCTGTCGCCGGCGGCCCAGGATGTCGGCCTCCATGCAGAGGCGGCCCAGCAGGCGCCCCTCGCCCCGCGGCAGGCGGTGCCACCCGAGATCGTCGGTGTGGGCGAGGAGGCGGTGCGGGTGGTAGTCGATGTTGGAGAGCTCGGCCAGGGACGCGTCGAGGATGACCGACGAGCGGGTGGGCCGCGTGTCGAGGACCTGGCTCACGACGACGCCCAGCGGCTGGGAGAGGGCTTTTCCGGGCTCCAGCAGGATTGTGGTTAGTTCGGGGAGGACTTCCAGAATCTCGTCCCGGCGGTCGAGGAGGCCGGGGACGAACACGTCCAGCCAGTCGTCGGGGTGCCAGCCGCCGCCCAGGTCCAGGCCCTCGATGGGGCGCCCAGTGCGGTGCTGAATCGTTTGCGCCCACGCCAGCATCCGCTCGACGCTCGACCACCACTGGTGGTGCCCGAGCGTGCTGGACGGGGCGTGTAGGTGCAGTCCGATCCGGGTGGCGTCGGGGAGCGCAGCGAGGCGGTTGCAGAGGCGTGTCATTCGGTCGGCGTCGGACAGGTCGACGCCGAACCGGGACGGGCCGCGTTCGGGCGGACGAGTGCGCACCCCAACGAGGGTCCGGGCCGGATCGAACGGGAGGTTGCGGAGGTCTTTGACGGCGTCGCCGAAGAGGGCGAAGGGCGCGGTGTCGAGGGCCGGGAGGAGGGCTTGCACCGGGCCGTTGACGATGATTTCGTCGGTGGAGTAGCCGTGTCGGCGGGCGTGGTCCATCTCGTCGGGATGGATGGTTTCGGCCAGCATGCCGGTGGCGCGGGCCGTGTCGAGCAGGTGATCGTGAGGATTCGTTTTGATGCTGAGGCCAACGCGGGCCGTGTCGAGGTCGAATGCGTCTTCAATGCGGTCGGCGGCGTCGGTGAAGGCCGCGAATCGTTCGCGGGTGCGGGTGGGGAGAAGGAGGCTGCGCGGGGTCTCGTCGGTGGCGGGGTCGTGGGGCAGGTCGTTGAGAATGGCGCGGAGGTCGTCGTCGAGTTTGGCCGGTGCGTCGGGGAGAGACGGCTGAATCGAGGGAGGGAGTGGGGGAGACGACTGGGGTGGGCCGCCCGCTGGCGGTGCAGAAGCGTCCGGCGTCGCTGGAGAGGCTGCCGGGACCATGATCGTGATTGGAGAGACGGCAGCGGCGGCGGGGGTTGAGACCCTCCCCGTACCGGTGCAGGCCGCCAGGAGCTGGGCCGGTACATTTGGGCCGGACGACGCCACACTCGCCCCCTCGGCCCCGAAGCAGGGCTGCCACGCGTCCAGCCAACGGGTGCCGTCGGGGGCCTCGACCAAGGAGAGGGCGCCCCCGCCCGTCCAGTCGAGGGCGGAAAGCACGTCCCTCAGGGAGGTGCGGAGCGGATCGGGGACGGCCTCGACGTGCCCGGTGGCCCGTCGGGGGGCGCCGGAGCGGAGGAGGACCGCCTCGAGCATGGTGCCCTCGTGGGCCGCAAAGTGGAGGGAGAGAGACGAGCCGCTCACCCGGCGCTGGAGAAACAGGGCCTCGGGATCGCAGGCCCGTTCGCGCAGTTCGGACCGGACCCGATGGACGTCGAGCCAGCGGTCGAGGGCCTGTTGTTTGCCCAGGGACGTGCGCATCGAGAGAGCCCAGTCATGCCGCCGCCCGAACGCGTGCAGGTCTTCGACCGGGGCCGAGAGCGGGAGCCAGTCGGGCAGCGAGACCGGAAGGGCCTCGGCGGCCGCCGGGGCGGGCAGCGTCGTCTGGGCGAGGGCGTTCGACGAGGGCAGCAGGACGTGGTTGGTCGAGGGGAGCGCGTGGGCGAGCCAATGGCTCTCGGCGGGCGACGCGGGGAGAAGCCACGCGTCCGGCCCCAGCTGCTCGGCAATCTCGGCGGCGTGGGCCAACGGATCGAGGGCCGCCCAGGCAGGACACCTCCATACGTCGTCCCAGACGGTGGCGGCGAGGGCCGGGCCGTGCGGGGCGCGGCTCAGGGCAGTGAGGGCCAGGTCGGAACGTCCGTCGCGCAGGGCACGGGCGGTGGCGAGGCCGGCGTCGTCGGGGCCGACGGAGACGAAAACGCGCGTCATGGGGGGCGGGAACAGTGGTGGTTCAGCGGGTACCCCGGCGGGCGGCGAGCCCC
>CAZSBW010000188.1:0-5909 GCA_964604815.1 uncultured Salinivenus sp.
GTCCCGGTGCCTCGCCGCAGGAGCGATATTCTGCGCTCAGTCCGGTCCCGGACACTTCGTCACAGAAGAAGAACCCCTCCCGCGAGCCGATGTCTTTCGTAAGCTTGTTGTTGTCCTCGAACCGCTCGTAGTGTAGGCGAGCCCCCGCCTCCAGACGGGCGGAGCGACCGAAGAGGCTGTGCTCAATATCAAAGGAATGCTCCAGTCCGGTGACGTAAAACCTGCGCTCATTTCCAAAGCCCTCCGCGTTCACATCGTCGAGGTCCATCACGTCCGTAGCGCCCACGCGGATGAGGTCCCGTTTTCGCTCCTCTGGACCAAACGGGGGCGGGCCGACGCGCTCGGCGTCCGGCCCGTTCTCCCGATAATCAGAGGCTTCGACAAACACGTTTTCCTCTCGCCACCAGGGCCGGTCGAAGACGTTGCCGTAGAGCTTCGTTGTGCCCTGGAGGCCAGCGCCATAGCTCTGGTCGTAGATTGCGACGAACGAGGCCCGAAAGATGCGGTAGAAGTCGTCGTCCTTCGGGTTGAAGTCCGGATTGGTCTCGAAGGTGTGCGGTGTGAGGCCCGTGTAGGTCGCATTCATCCGCTCGTAGTCGACGTTCGTCTTCACGTACAGCGAGCGGTCGGCGCCGTTGTCGTATTGGAGCTTGGCGGTGCCGTTGAGTTGTATGAAGTCGTTGTTTTGCCGGAAGCCGTCGCCGCGCTTAAACAGAAGCTGCACCTGCGGGTGCAGTTTGTCAGAGCCGAAGCCGCCGATCTCGGCGAAGGTGCTCGCGTACCGGTTCTCGCCGCCGGTTACCTTGATCGTCCCACTGGGGGAGGTCCGCTGCGGGCGACTCGTGACGTAATTGATCACGCCCGCCATCGTCTGCGGCCCGTACCGGATCGAGGAGCTACCCTTGATGACCTCTACCTTCTCGATTCGTCCAGGGGGCGGATTGTAGTAGAGGGGCGAGAAGATGTAGGGAGCGGGCTGAATGGGAATGCCGTCCTCCATCACGAGCACGCGCTGGGTGCGGCGCGACTGCAGGCCCCGGATGCTGGCTGACATTCTTGTCTGTCCCATGCCGTCGTCGGACCGAATGAACACGCCGGGCACGGAGGCCAGGGTCTCCTGCATCCCGACGGGATTGCTTTGCTTCAACTCGGCCGCGCCGATTTCGGAGGCGGCCCCCGGCATCATCGCTTCGTCCTGTTGCCCGGACTCGATGATTTCCAGCCCCGACAACGCTACGGTCGACCGTTGGAGCTGCACCGTAAGGCGTGTCGTCTGTCCGGCTTCCACCGTCACCGTTCGCCGCTGCGACTCGTAGCCCACGTAGCGCACCTCCAGCGTCACGGCCCCGGGTGCAACGCCCTCGAGGACGAATGTGCCCTCCTCGTCGGTCGTCGTGCCGCGCGGCTGGGCGGTGTTCGCGATGCCGACCGTCGCCTCCACAAGGGGTTCACCCTCCGTCGCAACGACCTGTCCCACAATTCGCCCATCGGTCGACTCTTGCGCGCGCCCCTCCAGCCCCCAGACCGCACTCCCCAGAACGATCAGCAGGGCGGTCCGCCAGAACATGGGCCATTCGCTCAAAGAGATGAAACGTCGCATGTGCTTAAAACCGTTCGGGATTCGTCGTCTGATCGGCATAGGACGAGTCCGCCGGCGCGAGACGCTTGATGCTGCTGTAGCTTCCTCCACTGTCGTCCTTCTCTCCCTCGTCCGGCCCCAAAATGGGATCGTCCGAACAGGCCGGAAGCAAGAGCACGAGCGCCAGGAGGGCGCTGACCAGTCCGGTCACGAAGCCACGGCCGGTTGACGAGGGCGTATCCACGACGAATTGGTGATGTTCTCTTATTTAGACCAGTTATAAACAACTGGCAGAATCGGGGGAAGTCAACGACGCGGTGTCGATACTCTGTGAAATGGGTGCGGGAATCTGCACGTACTGGACTCGGTTCTATAGCTGGAGTTCGCCCGTGCTTCCCGATCTGTCCCGTTTGCAATGTCCCGTGATTCCGCCTGGCCCAGTGGCTCAAGCTGGGAAGATCAATGCGCGTCGTTTCTCGCGTCTCAGATGGATCGGGCCGACGCCGCCCACGACCGCGCCCACGTCGAGCGGGTAGTGGCCACTGCCCGGCGTCTCGCGCAGACGGAGAACGCGCGGCTGGCGATTGTCCTGCCGGCGGCCTGGCTGCACGACTGCGTCGTCGTGCCGAAGGACGACCCGGACCGCGAGCAGGCCTCGAAACGAGCGGCGGAGGCCGCGGGCGCGTTTCTCGTCGAGGCGGGCTACCCTGGACGGTGGATTGAGCCCATCCAGCATGCCATCGCCGCCCACAGCTACTCCGGTGCCGTTGCGCCCGAGACCGTGGAGGCGAAGGTCGTGCAGGACGCCGACCGGCTCGACGCGCTCGGGGCCGTCGGCCTCGCGCGGGCCTTTATGGTCGGCGGCGCGCTGGACCACGCCCTCTACGACCCCGACGATCCCTTTTGCGAGGACCGCCCCCCGGACGACGACACGTACACCCTCGACCACTTCTACGCCAAGCTCCTCCGGCTGCCGGACACGATGCAGACCGACGCGGGCCGCCGGGAGGCCGAGCGCCGCGCCCGGTTCATGCGCTCGTACCTCGACCGCCTCGCCGACGAAATCGAACGCGAATAGTGCGTTTCCAACAGGTTCCGGGCGCGTTCCCTATTGCAGCTTCAAGCAATCTTTTGTGGATGGGAATACCCTGTTTTTCCGGTCTACGACGTTGACGTAGGGACGGACGGCGTCCGTCCACAGCGAGTTGCACAACGGATCAGTTGAAGCTGAACTATGGGGGTCTCTTTCCAAGTCGACGCATCGGGACAATTCGGCGGGTTTCCGCTCGATCGATCCGGCACCGTCGGATCTGTCGCGGGCGAACC
This sequence comes from uncultured Salinivenus sp., assembly GCA_964604815.1. Lineage (GTDB taxonomy): Bacteria > Bacteroidota > Rhodothermia > Rhodothermales > Salinibacteraceae > Salinibacter. Next base: position 2,906 of record CAZSBW010000188.1, read on the forward strand.
GCTTTTACATTTGCCGTCCTGTTCACCTACCGCAATGTGATCTCATCCCCCATGACCACCGACGCGGACCGACAAACCCAGGTTGTCGAGGCCGTCGAAGCCGAGTTCCGCGACACGGCCGCCTCGTTTACGGAGGGGCCGCTCCTCGACGCTGCCCTCCAGATCTGGCGCGACTTTGCCGACGAAACCGACGTCAGCCGCACGCAGAAGCCCGAGACGTGGGCCGCCGCACTGGTCTACATCATCGACCAGATGCAGATGACCAACAATGTCAGCCAGGGCGACGCGGCCGAGTGGTTCGACGTGTCCGAAATTACCGTCAGCAAAAAATACCGGCAGATTGCCGAGACGCTGGCGCTCACGGCGGCCGATCCACGCTACCTGTCCGATGCCCTGCGCCGCCGAATCGAGCGCGACCTCGGCCGCCTTCCGGACAACACGCCCCTGACCGACGTTGCCGGGGAATCCTACTGGCACCTCCCGCTGGGCTTCCGGGACGACGATCCCTTCCGGGAGGCCCGGGAACTGTTGCACGACGGCTGGGACGCCCTCTCCCAAAAAGAGGTGGATTTGGCCGCCGAGTGCTTCGAGGAGGCGCTCGACCTCGACGACATGCTGGCAGATGCCTACAACGGCCTCGCCGCCGTGGCTCTCCACCGGGGAGATGCGGCGGCGGCCGAGGAACGCTACAAAACGGCGTACGACCTCGCCCGCGAGACGCTGGCCACCGAAGCGCCCGGCGCCTTCGTCTGGTGGGACGACCCCAAGACGCGCCCTTATATGCACGCCCGCCAGGGCCTCGCCCAGCTCTACCAGGAAACGGGCCGCTACGAGGAGGCGGTGGCCGAATACGAGGCCCTGCTCCACCTCAATCCAGAGGACAACCAGGGCGCCCGCTTCGAGGTGGGGCCGCTCTACCAGCTGGCAGGCAACCTCGACGCCGCCCTGGATGCCTACGACCGGTACGCCGAGACCTATCCCGACGACTGGGACGATCCGCATCACCGGTTCTGCTGGGGCCTCGCGCTGTACGCCGACGACCAACCGGAAGAGGCGCTCCGGCGCTGGCGAGAGGCCCTCTTCCAGAACGTATACGTGGCTCCGCTCCTCCTCGACGAGCCGCTTCCCGACACCGATATCTGGCACGGCATTGATGTCGGCGAACCCTTCTACGCCGAGCTTTACCTCGACCGCTACGGCACGCTCTGGACTGACGACGCCCTCGCGGCACTCGATGCACTCTGGCAGGCCGACTTCGTCCAGGACGCGCTCGACGAGTGGCTTGAGCTGGGCCGCCGTCTCGATGACCTCGCCGAGGAGGCCCGGAGCGGCGACGAGGACGCCCAGCGCCAGTGGCGCCGCCTCGAACGAAAACAGCAGTCCATCGAGGACGCATCGCTCAGCAATTCCGACATGCGGCGGCTCCGAACGAAGATGCCGTAGCACGATCCCGGACCCATCTCTCCCCCGCCGGGATTGACGAGCGGTTTCTGTTACAGAACCCTAGTTGGCAAAATTTCATACGAAAAGAAGGCGAGAAGGCTTTTCTTTTGTTGAGGCTCTTTTGCAACTACTGTGGAGTGCACAGAGCACTCTCGTTGGAGAGTTCTGGTGTTTTCACTTCCATTGTTTCCGGGCTCGATTCGTCTGATCTCATGTACATGCCCAACGAGGACGGTTCCGAAAAACAAACCGTTTCGCTCGAAGAGGAAGAGCTTGACATCCTTGACGACATACGGCGAGCTGCCCCCAAGCATCACATCGATAAAAAGTTGGCCCAGGCCTATGGGGTCTGGACCGTATGCTTCCGTCGATACTGCAAGGAGAAGGACGTTCCCTGGCTGTGGATGAGCAGCGTGTCGGACTTCATGGACTTCCTCGACGGCCATCCGAACGTCTCCCCCACTGAGCGCGACCGGGCGCTCGATGGCATCATGTTCTACATTACCGACGTGCACAGGCAGCGGAAAGAGGAGGAATCGGAGGAGGACAAGGATCACACCTCGATTCCTCGCTCCACGCAAAGTCTCTTCGCAAAAATCCTGCTGCGCTGTGACGTGCAACTCACGCAAGCGCTCCAGCTGCGACGCAAGGACGTGCGTCTGGACGAAGCAACCGTCACGCTTCCGGGGGAGGGAGACTACGATACCAGAGAGGTGTCCCTTCCCTCGACGTTGAACGAGGGCCTAAAACATCACCTGAGACGGGTGGAGGATCGCAGCAGTGGAAGCAATCCCCTCCTCTTTCGCCATCGAGACGATCCCGACGACGAAGAGCCCGCTGAGTCGACCGAAGAAAGCATCGAGCAGTCGACCGAACTCGCCACGCGTGTGATGAAGACGTTCGACATCGAGCAGCCGAACTACGACGAGTCGGACGAGGAGTAGAACGGCAACCGGCGATTGACCGTCGCTGGGGCTGTGCATTATTGCCTGGCTCCCTTAGAATGACTTCGATTCCTGCGTTGGCGGGAAAATCGGAACTTCACCGGCTGGAGGAGCAAGTTGCCCGACAGCTAAGTAGACCAGCAAAAGAACATTACGTCATTCCGAGCGAGGCGATCTCGATTCGAGGCGATCTAGATCGCCAGAGCCGAGGAATCTTTTTGACCGTTGGCGGAAGCCGTTTTTCGTCCCTCATTGCTCCACTTGGGTATTCTTGCCAATTTCAGAGAGATTCCCAAAGGATGACTCTTCGGGCCCCTTCGACTCGCTCCTCCCTGCCAATCTCTGTGACCTTTTGAGATTAATCACCGGACGCCGTCCCAATATCAGTGGACTTTGTGGCACGAAAGCAAGTCCTTTCCGGCCTCGAAGAAATCGGCGTCTTGGAGATCTGAAGGACGAAATGATCGAAATTCGCCTTGTTCGACCGCTCCAACCGAAGGGCGGAGCGGGAGTTTTGGCGAATTTCAGTGGAGTCCGGAAGATCTCAGCCGATTTCTTCACAGCCGTGATCTTTTTTGTGCGTTTTTGGATCCAGCCAAAAACGCACACCCACCCCT
>CAZSBW010000189.1:0-5893 GCA_964604815.1 uncultured Salinivenus sp.
CGGTGGCGCGGGCCGTGACCGAGCCGGGCCCGAAGTTTCAGCGCCTCCAGATGCGGATCGTCGAGGCCCTCTCCGACTTCGAGGTCGAGCGGCGAGAGCACGTGGAGTTTCGGATGTGGGCGAATGGGGAGGAGGCGTCGAACACGGACGACGACGCGGGGACGCAGGACTAGAAATCGGCCCGGCGGCTCGTTTTTACGGACATGATCCCCGTCGCTCGCCTCCCGACTGTCCGATCAATCGGTCCGCGAGACTGCGCCTATGACGTCCGATTGTCGGGTCTTCACGATCGGTCCCTTGACCTCCGATTCCACGAAGAATACATTAATACTCTAGGAGCGTAACTGTCGGTGCGCTGTTTGTTGCTCTTTTTCAGTGCCCACTCCGTTTTGAGGCCTCGGGGCGGGACCGGTCGGTACGGGCGATTGTGTCCGGAATCGACTTTCGTCCTCGTTTTTCTTATCCTGAACGCCCGGGGTTACTCCTGCAAGTAAATGTCTGGCAGTATCCCCACTACGTTCGATTTTTGTCAGACCAATTTCCTCCAATCGGCTTTCCTGCAAGCTCGGGCGGTCTCATGCTTGGCAATCTGCAACGACGAAAAGCGGCCCATTACTTCGACCTCATCGACGAGGACAGCAACGGGCTCATCGAGCCCGCCGACTTTCAGCGGCGGGCCGATCGGCTGGCCGAGGCGTTCGGCGTGACCGATGAGGCGGAGCGCGACCGACTGCGGCGACGCCTTTCGCTGTGGTGGGAGCACCTGGCCACGCTCGCCGACGCAAACGACGACGGTCGGATTACCCGAGAGGAGTGGGAAATGTACTGGGAGCGGTTCAAGGTGGCGGTGAGTATGGGTAGCAATCGGAAGTCGATTGGCAAGCTGGTGCGCGTGGCGCGGCACACGTTTCGGGCCATCGACCGCTCCGGCAGCGGCCGGATTACCGAAGAGGAGTTTTCAAGTTGGCTGGAGGCCTGGGACATTGATCAGCACGAGATGGTGTTTCGCCGGCTCGACCGGGACGACAAGGGGTATCTTGTGGAGGAGGACCTGACGGAGGCCACAAAGGAGTTTTATCTCTCCAATGATCCGGACGCCCCGGGCAATGTCCTCTACGGTGAGCTTCCGGCGGAAATGGCGATGGCGTGACGGGACCCGATTTATCCCGGGGCTCCGGGGGCGAATCGAGTTCATCGGGGAGCGGAGGCGGGCTCGGCAGTTGCCTCTTGCCGGAACGGACGGCCTCTCTCGTATCGGGGCCGGTTCTGCTCGGGGGATTGTCGGGCATCCGGGGGCTCTTCAATGTCAAAGGGCACGCGACGGTCCTCCCAGTTTTTTAGATCGGCATGACCGGCATCGTTCGTCTTTTGAGCGCGGGACTCCTCGTCTTCGGCCTCGTCCTAGGGCCGGCGGTCGCTCAACCGGCCGACACGACGGCGGGGTCTGCCGCTGCCATAATGCAGGGACAGAAAACGGGCAAGGCCACCCTCGCGAACTGGCCCGTGTCGCTGACCGAGTTGCTTCGCGACATGGGGAAAAAGGCGCCGTACCTGCTGCCTCGTCTCGATTCGCTGGCGCTCGAATACCGCTACGCGTCCAACGATTCGACCTCGCAGTGGTCGTTTGTCCTCGGCTGGGACCCCGGTCGGCGCGTTCTGTACCGGGGGGAGGTGCTGGCCCGCGAGGAGGGACCGTCGGACGTGCGCATGGTGAGCGTCGAGTTGCGTGCCGACGTTCAGGTCGAGGGAGAGGTGATCGGCGAAATGATCGTTGCGGTGGACAGCATGGCGCTTCGCCCGTTGCCAAGCATCTACTCCTTTGAGGTCACCGTGGGACACGACCGCGTCTTCCTCAACGCCACGGCGGCGGAGGCGCGCCGGGCGCTGGCCGAGGGCGTTACGCTCGATGGCCTGGTCGTTGAGCGTATGGGCTTCACGTCCCGGGGAGGCTCGTCGGCCGGTGACTAGCTAACCCGGTGTGCAAGTTTTTGCGTGCTAGATGCCGAAATCACCGACGTTGCCGGTTTGAGAGGATCCGTTCGGGAGCGATTGTCCCGATTCAGGGACGACCGGCGGGTCTTCCCTCCAACGGAAAAGCAGGTGTATCGGAGGCATTCGGTCCCTTCAGAACGGAGTGTGCCTCGTTTCTGATACCAAATGCGAGCATTCATTGTGCATTCTGGCCTATCCCGTCCGCGTAGGGACGCATCGCCATGCGTCCCTACATCGACGTTTGAGGTACAAGATTGGCAAGAAAACCCTGCTGGCAGCCGCGGGAAAGGTGCACAACAAACATTCGCAAACGGTATGAGCAGAAAACGGGGGCGAAAACGTGCACACGCCGTTAGCTATCGCTGATCGTTACACACGTCCCTCAGGTTTCTGACCTCGTCTACTACCCGACGCCGAAGATCATTGTGCACTTCGGCGTTCTTCCCAAGAGCAGGGGACCGTCACGAAGTGCGCCTCGCGATCCGTCCGTCCCAGACCTTCCGCGAGGGCTCAGGAATGGAAACAGAAAAAGGAGGTTGGGCCACTGGGGACCAACCTCCGCTGAGCAAGCAGTAAGGGGGACGACGGGACTACGGCTTTTCCGTCGCGACGAAGTCGGCCCGTTCGCCGGACGGTGTGCTGATCACGTCCGTCACCTCGACCGAAAAGCTCTTCTCGCGCTCCCGACTCCGATCGTACAGGATGCCTTCGAATGTTGCATCATCCTCGTCGTCGGCGAGCTCTTCGATTTCCTCCTCGTTTTCACCGAAGAAGACGCCCTTGTACGCTTTTCCGTACACGGTCTTTTTGGAATAGGCAAAGCCTTCTCCTTCCATCTCGTTCAGCTTTGCGTTGTGCAGATCGTACAGGCTCATGGTCGTGTGTAGAAGGTTGAGTGGAACAAGGTTCGCGGGGCAGGAGGCGGCAGCTTCGTGACGTGTCGTCGGAGGGGCCTCCTGCTGGTGGCTGCGTAGGTGAGTACCGACTCGTGAAGAATGCCGGGAATCCGTTCCGGCCCAGATAGAGCACGGTTTCCGCTCTTGCGAAAGCGGAGGATTCCTTCGCGTAGATCGGCAAGGCCCGGTGAGCACGTCCGGCCCGTGGGACCGGCATGCAATGGGGGCTCACTCGTGACCTATCTTCTTACCATCCCTTTGTACGGAACGAACGTCCGTCGGTTCGCTTCCAGTGGAGTTGCATACCCGACGTGATTGATTTCGCGGATTTTCCGACGCGCTTCCTGTCCTCGTCCGGCATCGGTCCAGTGGACGGTGAGGGGAGCGGCAGCGGATGAATGCCCGTTCCCGCCGGAGGACCAAGGTCACTGGAGTCGGGGGACGGCACGTGGTTTGCACCTCGGTGGGGATGCCCCGTCATTGTTTTCCGAGTTCGAGTTACGAACGGCCCGTCATGGCTGATGCTTCGTTTGATCCAACCCACGTTCGACGCGCACAGGAGGGGGACGATCGGGCCTGGAATGAGCTCCTACGTCGTCTCGAACCCCTGCTTCGGGGGTATTTCATCAAACGAATCGGCAAGGAGCCCGACGTCGACGATCTCGTTCAAAATACGCTCATGCGGGTGCACAAGGGACTGGAGGATCTGAAAAAGCCCGGCAGTCTCAAGTCGTTTGCCATGAAGGCAGCGCTCTATGAACTCCAAGACTACTATCGAGGCCGGTACGACATGAAGGAGTCGCTTTACGATCCGGAGCTGCCGCCCCAGCGCACCACGGATCCGGAGGATCGAAGTGCGCACGTGGACGTGGAGAAGGCCCTGGAGGTGCTGACGCCGAAGGCCCGCCGCATCATGGAACTCCGGGAGTACGGCTATCTCTACCGAGAGATTGCCCAGATGCTCGACACCACGGAGGCGGCCGTGAAGATGCAGGTCAAGCGGGCGTTCGAGAAAATGAAGGAGGCGCTGAGCGTGGTTTTGGTGCTCGTGTGGTTTTTTGGGCTGTAGAGACCCAAAAGTCTCGTGACTCTTCAAATTCGCCACTTACGTCATTCTGAGGAGCGAAGCAATCTAGATTGCCGGCGACGAAGAATCTCTCTGATGATGAGCGGAAACGATGCCACTCGGTATGCCTCTCGGTCCCGACTCCGCTTCATTCGAAGAGATTCACTCCGAGAGTACTCGCACCAAAGGCATGACCTACGGCCCCTCCGCAGCGCCTCGCTTCGCTCGGAATGACGCGCTCGAAGATGGGAGGCGTCAAATGAAAAACAGATTTCCCCTTCTTCGCTTTTTCGAGGGAGAAGTGGGCCGCAAGGATGCGCTTTGTGCTCAACATTCGCTCCAAAAACTCTCCGATCCCCAAGACGCAATAGGTTGCAAGGTTCGAGTGCGTTTTTCGGTCCCCTGATCGGAAAGCGTCCTTGCCCTCGGCGTGTTACTTTTTCACTGGAACGTGCGGCTCTGTAATTGATCGACACAGCCGAAGGGACTTTCTTGCTCCAGAGGGCGGGTTCCTTCCGTAACGACGCTGTCCTTTTCCCCGGACGCAAACAACGGAAGCTAATGGACGACTTTTACGACGCACTGCTTTTTGGCGATGATCGTTCGCCCAACGACCACTCGTTGATCGAGGAGCGGTTCGAGGACGATCCCGATCTGGCATCGGCGTGGGCGCACTGGTGCGAGGTCCGACGGCGGATCCGCGATCGCCTGCAGGAGCACCTTCCCGATCGTCGACTCCTTGTGCTGTACGTTCTCGAACGGGAGGGCGACGCCGACGCGCTCACGGCCCGAGAGCGAGAAGCGCTCGACGAGGTGCGCGACGACATTGCTCGGGCCATCGACGTCATTCCGGCCCTCGAACAGGTCGTCGCGCGCATCCGGGACGAACGCGCCGACTTCGACGAGATGTGGGCCACGCACGTGGGCGGCGAGGACGTCCGGTCGACCGACGACGGGGCGACGACAGACGGCCGCACCCAGCGAGATCCGACCGAACGCGAGGACCGAGCCGCACGCCCTCCGAAGTCGCGCGACGAGGCGTGGACCCGCCGGTGGACCCGTCGCCTGGCCGTTGCGGTCGTGGTCGCAGGACTCGCTGTTACCGCTGTCTTGTTCTGGCCTGAAGGGCCTTCCGCAACCACCGTCACTGTCGCCGACGGATCTGTACAGGTCGAGACGCTGGCGGACGGATCCACCATTCGTCTCGTGGGGCCCGCCACACTCTCCTATTCGCCTGGCGACGCGCAGTCGCCTACCCGTCGGGTAACTCTTGCGGACGGTCGCGCCTTCTTCGACGTGCAGCCCCGCAAGGAGACTTCCTTTGTCGTCGAAACGCCGACGGCGAGGGCCACGGTTCTCGGTACCCAGTTCGGGGTCACAACCCAGCCCGATACCACAGAGGTCGTCCTGGCAAGTGGGGCCGTGCGCGTCGAAGACGCGAAGAGGACCGACGGCGTCGTGCTGGAGCCCGGACAACAAAGCCGGGTGGTGAAGAACGAAACCCCCACGACGCCGACGCAGGTTGATCTGTCGGGCGCGCTCGACTGGACGGGTCTCTTCGTGTTCCGCTCGCTGCCGCTCGACGCGATTGCCGAGCGACTAAATCGGCACTATGAGGCCCGGATCACAGTGGCCGAGTCGCTGACGGATGAAGTCGTGACCGGCACCTTCGACCGCGAACAGCCGGCCTCGGAGGTGGTGAGGGCACTCGCCGCGACGCTGGGGGCAGACGTGCAGACGAACGGAGAGAACCGGTATCGCGTCGTTCCGTCTCGGTAGGGACTGTGCGCACGCTACAATTCGAGGTGAAGGAACAGCACGTTTGCCTGTGGCTTTCTGGCTTGGGCTTGGACCGAATGGGCTTCTGGGCCTGCACGGTGACGTGTCTGCTCGTTTCAATGTCGTGAGCTGTCTGGCAGCCGTCCGCTGCCGCCTCATA
>CAZSBW010000190.1:0-5855 GCA_964604815.1 uncultured Salinivenus sp.
CGTCATGTAGCCGGTCGAGAACAGGACGGCCTTTTCCCTCCCCATAAAGTCGGCCAGGCGATTCTCCAGCTCCAGATGCATGTCGAGCGTCCCGTTCAGAAAGCGGCTGCCCGTACAGCCCGTGCCGTACTGGTCCACGGCCTCCTTCGCGGCCTCCTTCACGCGGGGATCCGAGGTGAGACCGAGATAGTTGTTCGAGCCCGCCATGATGACCTCTTCCCCGTCCATCACCGCCTGCGTGCCTTCGCTTTCCTCGATGGGCCGAAAGTAGGGATAGAGGTCCGCTCTCTTGACCTTCGCGTAGTCTCCCGATGGATCAAAGAACTCATGACACTTCTCGAAGAGCGACGGCTCGTCCTGAGAGTCTGGTTCGACCTCCCTCGTTCCAACGAACTCGTGGGGCCGCTTTTGATCAGACATCAGTAAGCAGTAGCGTGGTGTGGAAGCGCGCGTGAACCGAGAAGGGAATAGAACGTCTCCGTGAATCCGAATAGACAGACTGCGACCATCCCTTCATATCTACGTTAAGTCGCATCGTCCACTCTGGAAGTAACACCACCCGTCCCCCGAAAGCTACACGAGCAAATCCTGGGCGGAGGGGCACAATTTCCTGTAACGGAAAGATCCTGTACGCTTTACTCCCCACGCGTTTCCCGTTCTTTTCGGTTTTTTTCGCTTTTGGAAGGGTTTCCGAGATTGTGATAGCTGCATTTTGTGTATGCTTTCACATCTCAGCGCTCTTCCTCATTTCCCCTCGGCTTCGTGTGTGCCAACGACCGCTCCTCTGTCCTAGAGCCATTAACGCTTATTTCACACTATCGAATGCCTGCATCGGTCGGACGTGGTGGCGTCCCTCACTTCCCTGGCAGATCCGAGGACAACCCGGCAAACGTCGGAGGAACTCGTCGGCTTCTTTGCCCTCTCCGTCGACGTAGCCGCCCAATCGCACGCCGACGAGACGAGGGAACGCTTCCATCGTGCAACCGGCGAGGTTTTCGGAAAGCAGTAGTGCGATTCGGCTAAAACTGTACCTCAATCCGCATCCCAATTCCCTTCGTCGAGGCCTCCCCCCCAGAGATGAACTGCTGGGTACTCTCGCTGAGGCCTGCGCGTGTCGACAGGATCGTCGCCAGATTGCCAGTCGGGTGCATTCGGACCGCAAGGTCGTCGCTGACGTCGAACGTGAGGAGGTGAGCGCTCACGTACGCGTCCAGGAGCGTGAGCGTGTAGAAGAGCCCCATCCCAAGAATGGCGAGGTCGCGCTGCCGTCGGAGCTCGTCGCGCTGGTTCCGCACTTCGCTCAGCCGCACGTCTCTCCCGAGAAAAACCTCTTGCTTGACCTCCTCAAACTGACTCTCGTACTCCGAATGCGGATTTTCTCCTTCCATCTCCCGTCCCACCCCGTAGAGGTGGGCCCGATCAAAGAGCACGTATTGCTGCTGCGACCGGTAGATGCGAATGGCAAGTCCGGCGAGGCCGGCGTAGACGAACGGGATTTTGTAGTACTGCCGGTTGTAGTACTGCCCCCATCCCGGCACAGCGGCGGTGCGCCAGAGGGCGCCCTTGGGAGAGTGACTGGGAGGGAAGCCCTTCTCCTTGAGAATCTCGGTGCGGACGCTGTCGGGCTGTGCCCGTCCGGGGCTCGTCCCCACTGCAAGCACCGTCAGGAGGACAACGACGATCCCCACGGCGCACCGGATCGCCCAGCGGGCCGTTCTGATCCACCCACCTTCTGGAGACAACGGCCACCGCTCCCGCTGATACACAGCGTCCCGTCTCCCCGCAAGCATGTTGGGATCCTGTCGCACGGATCGGTGGTATCGGTCGACGGTTTGTTCTGAACGGGACAAACAGAGAGGGCGAAGAGCAGAACGACCCCCCGACGGTGGGACGCCTCAGGGAAAGATGCGGGGAGCGGTGTCCCTCCAGCGACCGACGACGGCCGAACGCTCACCCTTCCGTCATCAGTTCCACGAGGCGTTCGAGGTCTTCTTCCGAGTAGTACGAGACCTCGATGGATCCCTCCCCATCCTTTTTGTGGTTGATCTGTACCTGCGTGCTGAAGTGAGACCGGAGCTTACTGCGGTAATCGTCGAGCTGGAGTTCTTCGCGATCCGGGGGAGCGGACGTGACGGACTTCTCATCGGTCTCTTCTCCGGAGCCCCCTTCCTCCTGATCCGCGTGCCAGTTGCGCGCACGGCGCTCCACCTCTCGCACGGAGAGGTCTTCCTCAATGGTTTCCTCCAGCAGTTCGACCTGTGCCTCCTCGTCGTCGATCGCGATCAGCGCGCGGGCGTGGCCCATGGCCACCTCCTTGTCGCGCAGGGCGGCCTGGACGCGAGGCGGAAGGCGCAGCAGCCGAAGAAAGTTTGACACCGTGGCGCGGCTCTTGCTCACCTTCTCGGACACCTCCTCCTGCGTGAGCCCACACTCCTCCATGAGGCGCTGGTAGCCGAGGGCCACCTCGATGGGGTTCAGCTCCTCGCGCTGCACGTTCTCGACGAGGGCCATCTCCAGCATTTCTTCGGAGCTGGCCTTGCGAATGAAGGCCGGGAGCCGTTCGATGCCGGCGCGCCGGGCCGCCCGCAGACGCCGCTCGCCCGAAATGATCTCGAACTGGCCGTCCCCGAGGGCCCGCACGGTAATCGGCTGTATAACGCCGAGCTCTTCGATGGAGGCGGCCAGCTCGTCGAGCGCCTCGTCCTTGAACTCCTGACGAGGCTGGTATGGGTTGGGGCGAATGCGCTCGATTGCTACCTCCGCCACCCGCCCCAACAGCCGCGTTCCGTCCTCAAACTGATAGAGCTGGCTCTCCGAGACATCCTCCCCACCCTCCTCTTCCGCATCCTGTTCCTCCTGCTCCTCGGAGGGGATGAGGGCGTTGAGTCCTTTTCCAAGTGCTGAGTTGTCAGCCATACTGAATGGGCGTCAAGCGTAAGTGATGCGCAATGGGAAAGGGCCAAGGAGAACGATCAACGAGCGCCCCGACTCTGCTTCTCTTCGAATTCCAAATCGCGTTCGAGAAAAGCGAGCCTCTACAGGGAAAAGTCGTCGGCCGGCGTCGACTCCTCTTCGGACCCCGAGGACTGATCGCCGATGGCTTCGGACACGTTGCCGTCCTCCGCTGTCGAGGAGTCGGGAGCCTCCGCGGCACCGGCGCTCCCGGTCTCGCCGTTTTCACTGGTGTGATGGTCCGCCAAGAACTCCTGATTCTCTTCTAGGATCTCGCGAGCCAGCGCCATGTAGTTCTTCGCACCCTTGCTCGAGGCCTCGTACAGGATGGCGGGCTTGCCGAAGCTCGGGGCTTCCGAAAGCCGCACGTTGCGCTGCACGATGGTCTCGAAGACCTTGTCGCCGAAGTAGCGGCGGACTTCCTGGGCCACCTGATTGGAGAGGTTCAGGCGCGTGTCGAACATTGTGAGCAACACGCCTTCAATCTCCAGGTCCGGATTGAGGTGCTGCCGCACGATCTTGATCGTGTTGAGCAATTGTCCGAGGCCCTCCAGGGCAAAATATTCGGCCTGCACGGGAATGAGGACCGAGTTGGCCGCCGTGAGAGAGTTGAGCGTCAGGAGCCCGAGGGAGGGCGGGCAGTCAATGACGACGAAGTCGTACTTGCGGCGGATCTGCGGCAGCGCATTGCTCAGGATTTTCTCCCGCTGCATCTCGTCGATCATCTCGATCTCGGCCCCGACGAGGTTGATGTGGCTGGGCAGCATGTCAAGGAACGGCATCTCCGTCGTCACGACCGCCTCGGCAGGCGGTGCCTCCCCAATGAGAACCTCGTAGATGGAGGCCTCGATCTCTTCTTCCTCCAGCCCAATGCCGGAGGTACAGTTGGCCTGTGGATCGATGTCGAGGAGCAGCGTCGAGTACTCGGTCGCCGCCAGGGAGGCGGCCAGGTTGATGGCCGTCGTCGTTTTCCCCACGCCGCCCTTCTGATTCGCGATGGCGATGACTTTGCCCATAGGTATTCATGCTCTTTGAGAAAGGAACGGAACAATCCGCTCCCACAAGTCCGTCGTCGAGGTCGGCACGGATGCGGCTGCTATGCGGTCCTGAGCGTCGGACCGCAGCCCGATTGAAACCGATCGCGGGCTGCAACCCGTCGGTTTCGTAGCCGAACACCTACAATCTACGAAACGCCGCGCGCCAATGTCTACTCGCTCGTTCCCGCGTCACGGTCTCTTCGCACGATGGGACGGCGTTCTCCCGCCCGGATCACTCGTCCAGCCACGGGGTTTGAATTTCGCGGTGCATTCAGCCGCATATGCACGATTATGAATTGGTGCACGCCGGGGAGTGTTCGGCCCCTCTGGACGGCCCTCTCCTTCTTCCTCGAACGCCGGCGCTCCCCACCCTTCGCGTGCTCGATGCGTCTGGGGAACGGCCGATTCAATTGCCGGGGGACCGCGGCGAGTTTGACCGGGAACGACCCTCTGTTTCACTCTTCTCTCAACGCTTTTCAACTGTCATGGCGCGCCGGATCGTGTTGCGGTCGGAGGAGGAGCCCGATCGGCCCTCCTCCGAGAATCTGACGATCGATTACGACGGCGAGCTCAACCCGCAGCAGCACGCCGCCGCCACGGCCGGGGACGGGCCGCTCCTCATCGTGGCCGGCGCGGGCACGGGCAAGACGCGCACCCTCATCTACCGCCTCGCGTACCTTGTGGAGACGGGCACGAACCCCGAGCGCATCGTGCTGCTCACCTTCACCCGACGGGCGGCAAACGACATGACGGCCCGGGCGGCTCAGCTGCTCGACGGCCGCTGCGAAAAGGTGCAGGGCGGCACCTTCCACGCTTTCTGCCTGCAGGTGCTGCGCCGCCACGCCCCCGCCCTCGACCTCCCCCGCAACTTTACCGTGCTCGACGCCGCCGACGCCGCCGACGTGGTCAGCGTGCTTCGCGCCCGCGGCGACTACGGGGACGGAGACGAACGCTTCCCGCAGAAGAAGACGATCTACAGCATGTTTTCGGCGGCTACGAACCGGGACGAGACGCTCCGCGAGGTGCTCACGCGCCGCTACCCGCAGTACACCGGCCAGCTCAAGGCCCTGACCCAACTCCGGCGCGAGTACCGGCAGTACAAGCAGGTTCACGGCATGCTCGACTTCGACGACCTGCTGGAGCGGACGCTTGAGCTCTTCGAAAAGGACGACGCGATTCGGCAGCAGGTGGCCGGCCGCTGCAGGCACGCCCTCGTGGACGAGTACCAGGACACCAACGCCCTGCAGGCCGAACTCGTGAAACGGTTCGCGTCCGTTCACGGCAACGTCACTGTCGTGGGCGACGACGCGCAAAGCATCTACCGCTTTCGCGGCGCCGACTTCCGAAACATCTTTCGCTTTCCCGACGAGTTTCCCGACGCGGAGGTCTTGAAGCTGGAGCAGAACTACCGCTCCACGCAGCCAATCCTGGACCTGGCGAACCACGTGATCGACCAGGCCGATCGCTCTTACGAGAAAGAGCTCTTCAGTGAGGACGAGGAGGGCGACCTGCCCGCCCTCGTCCCCGCCACCGACGGCGAGATGGAGAGCCGGTTCGTGGCGCAGATGATCATGCGGCTCCGCGAGGACGGCGTATCCCTCAGCGACATCGCCGTCCTCTTCCGCAGCAGCCACAACGCCTACGACCTGGAGGTGGAGCTGAACCGCCGCAACATTCCGTTCGTGAAGTACGGCGGCATGAAGCTGAACGAGGCCGCGCACATCAAGGACGTGCTCGCGCACCTCAAGGTGGCCGAGAATCCGCAGGACGCCGCGAGCTGGAACCGCATCCTGCAGCTCATCCACGGCATTGGGCCGAAGACGGCGCAGGACCTCATCGCGTGGACCACCGAGGACGCCGACGACC
>CAZSBW010000191.1:0-5841 GCA_964604815.1 uncultured Salinivenus sp.
AGAGTTGAATTTTGAGATCGCACTGGAAACCCAATCATTGAGGGTTGACAATCCACTAGCTCCCTCAGAATGACTTTGACTCCCACATTGGCGATCAAATCGGAGCTTCACCGGCTGAAGATGCAAGCTACCCGACAGCTATTGATTTCAACTGGGTAAGTCCTAACCCGTCGCCCCCCGAGCGCCTTCCCGTCTTTCGCCGGCGCATTCGAGCGGCCCCGGACGTTGCGTCTTCCGGTCTACTCCGTTTCGGTCACCGTGCCGAGCCGATCGGCGAGGCGATGGAGTTCCTCGTTGAGCGCTTCCGCCCCTCCCGCCCGTTCCTCTTCCAACGTGTGGAGCTCCTCCGCAAAGGCGAGAGCCGTCATGACGGCGGTGGTGAGGTCGGCCTGTTCGGGATGGTCGTCCCGAAACTGCTCCATCCGCGCATTGACGAAGGAGGCTACCTCTCGGGTAAAGGCCTCGTCCTCCTCCTCGACGCGCAGGGCATACTCGCGGCCCAGGACGTGGACGCGGATCGATTTGGTGTCGGGGTCATCAGCCATAGGATGTTGAGGGGCCTCGGCAACGCCAACCAGGGCGATTATGAGAACCAGAAGGTCAGGAATTACTGATCCGTGCACGGGTAGGTAAACATTGTTCTCCGTGTGCGGAAAGAGATCTCAGATCTCCAAAACCGTGTCATGATATCAGCGAAAATCGTCTTTAGAAACCCATTCACGTATCAGTAGGATCGTCGTCAGAAGCGTCGTCGGAATCGGAGGCGGGCTGCGGCTCCGACGCGTCCAGGTACCTGTCGATGGCGTCGATAAACCGAGTGATGCGGGCTTTCACGTCCTCTGGGTCATCGTCGAGCGTGAGTACCGTCTCGGCTTCCGGAAATGCCGGTTGCGACTCCAGCTCTTCGACGCGGCGCCGAAGCTGCTCGTTTTCCGTACGCAGCTGCTCGATGGTCTCGGCGGCCGCCTCCACCCGACGATAGAGCCGCCGCATCGTGTCTCGATGCTCGTCGGGCAGGCGGGAAAAATCCGGCGTCTCAGCCTCGTCGTCCGACACCGACTCCGGCACCGATGACACGGAATCCGGCCTCGGCAACGACGCACGTGTCGATTCGTCCATGACAGCCACCTGCTAGATGCAAACCTGAGACCGACGATCGATCCAGAAACGGATTCGGAGGGCTGAAGACTGAGATCCTCTTCAGAAGGCCCGGAGGGGCCTGTCCCGCTCGGGTCATCGCCCCCTTCGGTTCAAGTATTGCTTTAAAAAGATCGCACGAGGTACGATAGGAAACAGCACCCGGCAACTCAAGGCGACAGGGGCAGCGTCAACGTATTTTCTCCTTCCGACACGGTTCGCCGGAATATCTGCGATGTTCCTTCGGTCGTCACGACGAACTCCAGGTGAGGGAGACCTGCATCGAGCCGAGCGTGCGGGCCTCCCGGTCCCGAATCTCAATCTTGGGCACGTCGTAGAGGGCGGGAAAGCGCGGGCGGTCCGTCGTCGAGACGGTCCCGTCCGCACCAGTCCTCCCAAGTGAGGCCGTTCCGGCGACGGCGACGTAGGCGGTATCCCGGGCGACTACGTCCCCGTTGGTCCGGATTTTTGTCCGGTGTTCGAACAGCCCAGCGGGTACGCTCTCAGCATTCCGGGCATATCTGTGGCGTCCTCCACCTGCACCTCGACGGAGAACGCCTCCGCCCCCTCCCCGTCGCATCCAAAGAAAAACAGAACCAGAGCGAGAATGACAATCACGTAGTACGGATAGAGCCACTTTCGGTCCATGGCAGAGCCCAGCAGTTGACAACGACGAGAGAAGTGTGTGAGGAGCTGCCAAGTACGTCGGCAGTCGCCGTCCAGATAAACAGAGGTGTCCCATTGGTTCCCTCGCCCGTCAGCGTCTACTTCCAGAGCGGATCGTCCCACGAGAAGAAGTACCCCAGCGTGAACACCGGCCCCGCCGGCAGATTCCGTCCGTGCAGCGGGAGACGAATGCCCGCCTCGATCGCTCCCGGCCCAACCGTCCACCCAAGGGTCGGAACCACCTGCACGAGCGCCCGCCGGTCCCGTTCAAGTTCGATGTTGCCGAAGTCGCGTCGAACAGGGGGCTGCCCAAACTGCCCGTCGATGGCGAGCTTCCAGTGAAAGCGCTCAACCGATCCACCCACCGCCGCGTAGAACAGCCACTCGTCGCCCGGCTTTCGCTCGATCTCGGTATTCGTTTCGCGCCAGCGATACCCGCCCCAGGCCATCACGTACACCGGCCAGGGATGAAGGCTCTTGCCCGCTTCGAGGAGCACTTCCCAGTCGCGCTGCCCCTGCGAAAGCGAAATTTGCTCCGCACTGATCTGAAAGTCGCCGACGGGGAACTTCACCCCGCCCCGGAGCGCCACAGCCACGGGGAGGTCCTCGACGCCAACCAGCGACGGCCCCACCCGCAGAAAGAAGCGCGGATCGGCGAGGCCCGTGCTTAGCCGGTCGCGCGTTGCGTCATTGAACGCCAGACGGTGGTAGGGAACGTCCACCCACGCATCGAGCCCTCGCCAGAGCCCGATGGCGCCCGAAAAGCGCACGGTCGTCGTAATTGAGCGAGCGTCTTCGTTGAAATACGACTCGACGGTTCCGTTTTCGTCGAATCGATCTCGCGTGTCCTGATGCGCCACCCGAAGCGTCGCCCAGCCAGTGCCGGGCGGTTCAATCCATTGGCCGTAGCTGGCCAAGGCCGCGAAGCCGCTCACAATCAGCCAAATACAGACACGAAAAGCACGGGAGCGGGGCATAGCGAGTGGACCGGATGGGCATTCGTTCGGGCACGCTTCTCTCTGCGGCGCACTCCTTCAGCGCCTGTTCGCCTGTCCGACGGGCTGCCCAGAAGAAACGCGAAGGCCGAACCGACGAAGATGACTACGAGGAGGGGGTCCAAATTGTCGTTTCGGGCTGGAAGGCGGCCCAGGCGAACCAGAAGGCTACGTAGGCGTCCTCGACGGGAGTCAGTCGCTCTCCTTCTCGCGGTCCCTCCACCGCCCGCCCGTCGACCGTCCACGTGCTTCCGGTCTCGTCGTCCACAATTTGCCCGTTTTCGACCGAAAACGTACTCGACGGTTCAAACGCCATCGCACTTTGGGCCTCGCGACTCCAGAAAACTGTCTTCTCCGTCCCCCCGACCGCAACAGTGACAACCCGGGCCGGCCCATCCCCCTCGAGAGCGCCGAACGGCAGGGCAACGCCCCCCTCCGATCCATTGGGAATGCCCAGGAGTCGCTCCTTCGGCGGGCGGCGATCGTCGATCGACATCTCGAAGAGCAACCGGTCGTTGTCCTCCACCTCGTAGTCCCCATACGGATACCCCTGCGCCTCATAAATGCGATCGAATCCCGTATTTTCGGTGACGACCTTCGTCTCCGGATGAAGTGATCTCCATCGCCCCCACGTCATCTCCACGGCGGGAAGCATTGAGAGCGACGTGCCTTCGGCGGCCCCACAGTTGGCCTGCCGATTCATCTGAGGCCAGAGCGACTCCTGGTCGTTTCGGTCGTACATGACCAGGTTGTTTTGGAAGAGGAGACCCGAGACGCCCAGTTCCGCCCCGTCTGCCTTGCTCCGATCGAACACGAGACTGGAGCCGGTCAGGGGACAGTACGTTACGGCAAACGTCTCCTCCTCCCAGTCGTCGAAGTTCGCAATTTCGTGGTGCCACAGGATGTTGTGCGGCACCGCCAGCGGCGTGTCGCCGAACAGCATGCCGACGACGCGATCCGTGTCCGCGAGGTACTCGACGCCTTGGGCGCCCGGCTCGGCAAGATCGGGATTGGTAAGAGCGGGAATTCCATCTTTTCCCACGCCTCCGTCTACCAACCGATCCGGGGAGATGGTGCAGTTGTCGAGGTCGAATCCGTCTTCCGGCCCTGTCGAGGACGGCTCAAGATCGCAGGCTGGAAGGGCAATCGTCGCTCCGAGAAGGAGAATGATCCAGGACGAACGAAAGAGGACGTTCATGGCGGACGGGGGGGAGTGAGAGTCTTCGGCGAACAGTTGGAGTAGGGACTACGACTCTTCTTTTTCGGAATAGAGCGCAGCGTCCGGCCGAAAGGCGAACCAGGAGAACGCGAAGTAGTCCCCATGAGAAACGCGGTCCAACTGCGTGCCTTCCAGGGGCCCGTCCACTGCCCGGCCGGTCACCGTCCACACACTGCCCGTTTCGGTGTCCGTGAACTGTCCGTCCCCGTCGTATTCAAACCGGAGCGTGCGGCCGTCGACCCGCCGGTCGAACACGCCGGTCGTGCCATCCTCCTTCGACGACGGGATTTGCTGGGCGTCGAGCGCCGACACGGCTCCCGGCGCGTGAACCACCACGAGGGGGCGGCCGGCCATCGTGTCGTGAATCAGGCGCTTCTCCGTCGTCACGGAGTAGGGGTAGCCCTTGTGCGTGTCGCCCACAGACACGGCCACCACCTTTTCCTTCGGGGGAAGGCGATCGTCGACTGGGCCGTCGTACGCGAAAGGCGGCTCGTCGACATCGTCGTATCCGGCATAGGGATTTTGGCCGTACGGCCGCCGGTGCCCCGTCTCCCGCGAAAGCACCTCTCCGTCCGGATAATTCTCTCGGAACTGCTGAAACGAGACGATCTGGGAGGAGACGAGGTCGAGCGTCTCGCCCGCGCGATCGCCGACAATCGCCTTCCCCGTAAACTGCTGCCACAGCGTCTCGGTCGTCCGGTCGTACATCACGAGGTCGGAGTTCCGTAGAAGGCCGGAGACGCCGAACGAGACGGGCTCGCCGTCGAGCGTGCGCTTGAAGGCGATGGCGCTGTAGCAAAGCGGGCAGAACGTTACGGCCACGGGCGTGCCGCCGATGTTGTCGTTGGCGATTTCGTGGAACGTGAGAATCTGGAGCGGATAGGCCCGCGCCACGCCGTTGTGCTCGATGGCAATTACCGGCTCCTGGGGCTCCACCCAGTCGCTCGCCGCGTCGAGGGACACAAACGTTGGATCGTCGATCGCGGGAATGCCGTCCTTCGGGGCGCCCCGCCGGAGTTCGGACAGATCGATCGTCTTGTTCGACAGGTCGGTGTTGAACTGCTTGAGGGCGCGGGGCGCGTCCGAGGGCAGAGCGGACTGGGCCTGAGCGGTCGAGATCCCGACCATCGCCCAGCCGCCGATGAGGAAAAGACCAGCGAGAAGGCGATGCAAGGAGGTCATGAGCACGGGCGCGGTGAATGCGAAGGGGACGACGAGGGCTTTTTAGAGTGCTCTCGTCGTCCGGCGTTACGCAGATGTGCAGGCATGGCTCGTGTCTCCAAGTCAACGCTGTGAGAGCAAGGAAACGTATTCAATCGCAGACGTAGACGAGAATGCCTTCGCGTAGCACTACGTCGCCCCACGCCCTGACATCTGAATCCGGATCCCACGTACAATGCAGGGCGCACGGAAGAGCTCCTGCGACCATTGGCCGAAGGTGAAGCTTTGTTTTTGCCGTACGAGTGCTCTCGCTCTCCCCCATCCCCTCATGGTTCCTGACCTGCCCACGAACGCCCCGACGCCGCGGAAGCGCATCCTCTGGGGCCTCGTTTGCCTCTGCTCTCTCCTCCTGCTCTCTTCATGGCCCTCCTCCACCCACGCCCAGCGTACAGGGGAGAAGGTCACGATACAGGGATTCGTGCGTGCGGCCTCTGATGGAAGCCCGTTGCAAGGCGCCAGCGTCGTCTTGCGTGACACGACTGAGGCGGTTCAAGCAGCCACGGCGTCGAACGAGAAGGGACTCTATCAAATTTCAGCACCCATCGAGTCTGGCTCCTACTACCTCCAAGTCAGCTTCGTCGGATACGGCTCGTATCGCGACAC
>CAZSBW010000192.1:0-5807 GCA_964604815.1 uncultured Salinivenus sp.
GGAGGATGCGCCCTCGTCGCGGGCCTGTGGCTCGCCACCCTCGCCGGCGGGCTTGTGCTGTCGGCGCTCGGGTGGGGGCTCGTCGCGCTCGGCGTCGGCGGGCTGGGGTGGGGAATTGGGCAAAAGGTCGAGCGCTGACGAATCGGCCGGCACCATTGCCCGACGAGTCCGTGCAAGGTTTGATACACTCATTTCTTCCCCAGGCCCCGCTCCAATGCAGGTCGATGCTCACTACACCGACGGGACGCTCGTCGTCCAGCCCACGGGCGACTGGGAGCTCAAGAGTCCCCTCCCCACCCTCCGCGACGTGGTCGACACCATCGAGCCCTCGGGCCCCGTCGAAGAAATCGCCTTCGACACCGACCAGCTCGAAAGCTGGGACAGCAGCCTCGTCACCTTTCTCTTCGAAACCGCCGAGTTTGGGCGCGAGCATGACCTGGAGGTGCGTGAAGACACCCTGCCCGACGCCCTCGCGCGCTTGGTGTCCCTCTCCCAGGCCGTCCCGGAACAGGAGACCGAGACGGACACCGGCCCGGACAACCTACTCGGTCGGCTGGGCGAGTGGGGCCTGGCCGCGTACGATGAAGTGGTCGACTTCCTCACCTTTACGGGCCGGACGGTCATCGGCCTGGGCGAGCTGGTCACGGGCCGAGCCCGGATGCGGTGGCGGACCTTCGGGGTGGCCCTGCAGTCGAGCACGTCGTCGGCCCTGCCCATCGTCACCGTTATCAGTCTGCTCGTGGGCCTCATCCTGTCGTTTCTGGGCGCCGTGGTGCTGCAGCGGTTTGGGGCCGACTACTACGTGTCCTACCTCGTTAGCTACGGCATGCTACGGGAACTGGGTGCCCTGATGACGGCCATCATCATGACGGGGCGCACTGGGGCGGCCTACGCCGCCGAGCTCGGCAGCATGAAGATCACCGAAGAGGTTGACGCCTTGGAGACGCTCGGCATCTCGCCGATCAACTTCCTCGTAACGCCGCGCATTCTGGCTGTTGTGATTGCCATGCCCATGCTCGTCGTCTATGCCGACATGATCGGCATTCTGGGGGGAATGGCCGTGGCCGTGACAATGCTCGACCTGTCGACCACGCAGTTTCTTACGGGCCTTCTGGAGCCCGTGGTGCTCGCCGACGCCCTGATCGGGATTTTCAAGGCCGTCGTGTACGGCGGTGTCATCGGGCTCTCCGGGTGCATGCGGGGCCTGCAGACGGGCGACGACGCCTCTGCGGTCGGCGATTCGACGACGTCCGCCGTGGTCACCGGGATCATCCTCATTGTGCTCGCCAACGCCGTCATCGACTGGCTGGCGGCCGCTCTTCAGATCTAGCCTGCATGCTCATCCCTGAAAGCATCAGTTTCCCCGAGCCCTAATTCCCTTTCTGTTCCCGGCGTGATGCGTGATGAGTGATGCGTAACTGGAGGTCGGAGCCTCTCTCACGCATCACTCATCACGGATCACGTGTGTACTACTACTCGACTGCCCCCTTTTCACTCACTCTGTGCTCTCCGCTGTGCCGTCTTCCTCCACCGATGTCCCTGCCATTTCGGTCGAGGATCTCGTGCTCGCCTTCGGATCCTTCGTCGTGATGCGGGACCTTACGTTCGAGGTCGAGCAGGGGGAAATCTTCGTCATCGTGGGCGGAAGCGGATCGGGCAAAAGCACCCTGCTCAAGCACCTAATCGGATTGTTGTACCCGTCGGAAGGCACGATTCGGCTTGAGGGGCGGGACCTCTGGGAGATGGACGAGGAGGAGCGCGCAGCAATGCGGCGGCAAACGGGGGTGCTCTACCAGCAGGGCGCCCTTTGGAGCACCATGACGCTCACGGAAAACATTGCGCTGGCCCTGGAGGAGTATACCTCACTTGTGCCGTCGGACATTGAGCGGATTGCGTCCCTGAAGCTCGCGCTCGTAGGCCTTCGAGGATTTGGGTCGTTCTATCCCCACGAGATTAGCGGCGGAATGCAAAAACGGGCGGCCCTCGCCCGGGCGATTGCGCTCGATCCCAGTGTGTTGTTTTTTGATGAGCCCACGTCGGGCCTCGATCCGGTGAGCGCCCGTCGTCTCGACGACCTCATTCTGCAGCTGCGCGACAGTTTGGGCACCACCATCGTAGTGGTAACGCATGACCTCGAAAGCGTCTTTACGATTGCCGATCGGGCGCTGTACCTGGACATCGAAACCAAAACCATGACGGCCCTTGGGCCGCCAGAGCAGCTCCGCCGCAATCCCCCCAACGAACGCGTGCATCAGTTTCTTACCCGCTCCCTCGATACGGAGTAGAACCTCGGGTTTTTCTGCCCTCAACTGCCGTTTTCATGAGTCGCCGCGCCAGTCCCACCGCTATCGGTCTCTTCGTCGTCGGGGCCATCGTCCTCGCCGTGATCGGAGTAGGCGTGCTGGGGTCAAGCCACCTGCTCGAGTCACGGACGACCTTCATCAGCTACTTCGACGAGTCGGTGAACGGGCTCGACGTGGGAGCGCCGGTTAAGTTTAAAGGGGTGCCCATCGGGGAAGTAACCGACGTAAAACTGCGGGTCGACCTGCAGAATGAGACGTTTCAGGTGCCTGTGCAGTACGCCATCGACCTCGAACCGGTGACGGATACCACGGGGGCCCCGCTCAACCTGGACGATCCAAGACGGCTGCGCGATCAGATTGAAAATGGGCTGCGCGCTCAGCTCCAACTCGAAAGCATCGTGACGGGCAAGCTATATGTGGAGCTCACCTACGTCTCGGATCCGGATTCAGTCCTGGTCGCCAAGGGCCGCTCGCGGCACCTCCAAATTCCGACCGAGCTTTCGCCCCTGGCAAAGCTTGGAGAGGGCGCCTCCGGGCTCATGGCGAACTTGAGGCAGTTCGACGTGACGCGGATTAACGAGAACCTCGTGACGTTCCTCGTGAAGGCCAACGAGAAGCTCGACCAGCTCGAGGTTCAAGAAATCAATCGGGAGGCCCTGTCTACGATCGAGTCAGTGCAAACCGTGATCGAGTCCGAAGAGGTGCGCCGCGCCCTCAAAGACGTACCGAAGGTGACCGAAGAACTCCACACCACAATCGAGGAGGCGCGCCGGGTCGTGAACCGAGTGAACGAGGGCGTCGATCCGACGGCAGAGGAACTGAAGGCCACCTCGAAGGAGCTCCGCACCACTCTGAAGCAATTGCGCGGCACGATGAAGGAGGTGGACAAGACGCTCTCGACCGACTCTGGGATGGGCTATCGGATGAATGAGGCACTCTCGAACCTGTCGAAGGCAGCCGAGGCCCTTCGCGTCCTCATACGGTCGCTGGAGCAACATCCCAGCATGTTTATTCGGGGCAAAGAGACGCCGGTCCCCGAGGAGGGCGAGCAGTAGGGCGCCAGAAGGATCCTCTGCTGTCCCCGACAGATCCGTTTTTCTGACGTTCGCTCCGCCGCTATGAGCATTCGTTCCTCCATTCCCGGACTCAGCGACGCCCTCCGACGCAGTATACTGTTGGGACTCGTTGGGGGCCTGGTGTTCACGGGCTGCCTGCCGTACAGCTGCCAGCGGGAGGCCAACGAGACGCTTTTCTCGTCCGACTCTGTCTCCCGACGGGTGGCGCAGGAGACGGCGGTGGACACCCTGCAGCCGGGGGCGACGCTCACCGGCACGAAGGCGCATCCCATTGCGTACCCGCGCACCGTTCGGTTCCTGGCGAACGGGCGCCTCGCCGCGAGCGATGCCAAGCGCAACAGCCTCTTTTTCTTCGGCCCCGAGAGTACCTTCCGGCGCGAGTTGACCGACTCGGCCTTTGCCGTGCCCTATCTCATCGGGGTTCGCGGGGGCGAGGGGAATTCCGACCGCTTCCCGGAAGATACGCTCGTCGTCTTCAGCGCCGAGAGCGACCGCGTCGACTTTGTGACGAGTGAGGGGCGGCGTCCGGCGCGCAGCGCGACGATCGAGCGCCCCGCTCCCGAAACGCTCGTCTACATGCTCGCCACCGACACGAACCTCTACGCGAAAGTGGTAGGCCGGCACACCGGTGCCATCCTCGCCCGGCTCGACGAGACGGGCCAGCCCGCCGCCCGCATCGAATTGGGCGGGACCTACTGGCGTCACGCCGGGTTCCTGCGCGCCTGGGGCGACAGCCTCCTGAGCCTCTCCGGCTTCCGGCCCGTCGTGCACCGGCTGCCCTCCGACTTTTCGGACCACACGCAGCCGGACAGCCTGTCGCTCGTCGGGTTCGACTCGCCGATGCTGGAGCGCAGCTACGCCTACGCCCAGGACGACGTCGACAAGCCGCCCCTGTTGAGCGCCTCCGCCGCGCCGGTCGGGGACACGCTCTTCGTGCTCAACCTGCGCCCTGGCTGGGTCCAGATCGACGCCTACGACCGCAGTGGGGCCCTGCGTCGTCGCCTCGTCGAACGCCACGAGGCCGGGAACAGGAACTTCTATCCGGTCGACCTTGACGTACGCCGGACGAATGCCGGCTACCAGTTTGCTGTCGCCGTGCGCTCTCCTAAGCCACGGATCGAACTGTTTCGCTGGCGCCCGGGGCCGTCCGGGCCGACTTCACGGCCGGATGCGCCGACCGCAGAGTGAGGGGCACAACGCCTCCCTCTCGTTCCGGCCCTTCGGAAAACCGCAAATTTAGAAGAAGAACCGGATGCCGATACCGCCCCCGAGATCCACCCCCGTTTCAGGGGTGAGCGCAAATCTTGGTGTAAGCCGACCGTAAATGGAGATGTGATCAGTGAGAATCAGGTTGAGTCCGATCGTGCCGCTCGCGCCGATACTCGGGTCGTCCATCAGTATGAGGAACCCACCGGGTCCGACGAACCATTCGAGCGGACGGTCGACGTTGTCGGCCGAGATGCGGTTTTCGAAAAGCAAGTGGGCGTTCAAAAAGAGCTCGTCATTCTGGAGGCTCCACGCACCGAGAAAGTCGTAGGAAGGCCCACCGGCGCTGTGGAATTTGAGCGTCACACCGGTCGGCTCGCCAATGTGGGCGCCGACCCCCACGTTCTGGGCGTGGCTGGAGGCTGTGCCTCCGACTCCGACGACGAGGACGAAAAGGAAAACGAGAGTTTTAGAGAGTATACCTTTCATATTTGAAGGGATGCACCAAGAAACGTGGACTGAAAAATGTGTGCTACTCTTTTTAAACACCGCCTTCTAAATGAAGCACACTGGCGACGGATCCGAGGAAAGACAATATTTGCGTGAATGGGAGAGGGCCGCTCGTCGAGAACGTGCCGGGTCGAGGGGTGTTTGGGGCGCTTCGGTAGCGGGCCCAGCGGGGGGCGCGAAGATCTCACCGATGGTGTAACGCCTCCAGTTTGCGCGGTTGTGAGTCGGAGAGAGGGGGGAACAGCCGACGGGGGTTTGCGTGCCATTTCGCGCTTCCAACAAACTGCGTCTCCCGAGACGCGGGAACCGCCCCTCCGATCCTCTCCTGCACGAATCCGTCTGCCGCATGGCTCCGACTGACCTCTCGACGCTCGGCGAGCTCAAAGCGTCCGACTACCGCCTCCGCTCCGTCAAGGACGAGATGCGGGCCAACCTGATCGAGAAGCTGGGAGCCAACGAGGAAATTTTTCCCGGCATCCTGGGGTACGACCAGACGGTAATCCCGCAGCTGCAGAACGCGATCCTTGCGAAGCACGACATCATTCTCCTCGGCCTCCGCGGGCAGGCCAAGAGTCGGATTATCCGCATGTTGCCCCAGCTTTTGGACGATTACGTCCCGGTCATCGCGGACTCGCCGCTGAACGAGGATCCGTTCAGTCCGATCACGAAGCAGGCCCGCGAGCTCGTGGAGGAGAAGGGCGACGACACGCCC
>CAZSBW010000193.1:0-5750 GCA_964604815.1 uncultured Salinivenus sp.
GAGCCCGCCGGCCGCAAGCTCAAGTTTATCACCCAGGAAATCCACCGCGAGGCCAACACCATCGGGGCCAAGGCCGACGACGAGGAAATCTCCCGCCACGCCGTGGACATGAAGGAGGAGATCGAGAAGATCAAGGAGCAAATCCGCAACGTCGAATAGCACTCCGGTTGAAGGTTGGCAAGGTGAAGGTCGAAAGTTGACGGTACGAGTAGACCGGCGCAAAACCTTCAACCCAACTTTCTAACTTTCCATCATGCCCGACCAGAACGTCGTCGTCCTCACCGCCCCCAGCGGGGCCGGCAAAACGACCATCGCCCACCGCGTGCTGGCGAACATGCCCGAGATGCAGTTCTCCGTCTCGGCCACCACCCGCCAAGCCCGCCCCGACGAGACCGACGGCGAGGACTACCACTTCCTCTCCCGCGAGGAGTTCGAGCGACGCATCGAGGCCGGCGACCTCCTGGAGTACGAAGAGGTCTATCCCGGCCAGTTCTACGGCACGCTTCGGTCGGAAATCGAGACCAAAGCCGAAGAGGACCCGGTCCTTCTCGACATCGACGTGGACGGAGCCCTCAACGTAAAACACCACTTCGGAGACGACGCGCTCGTGCTCTTCATCGCACCGCCCTCGAAAGACGAACTTCGCAACCGGCTCGAAGGACGCGGCACTGAAGACGAGCAAACCCTCGCCAATCGACTCGCCCGCGCCGAGCGCGAACTCGAAAAGGTCGACGCCTTCGATGCGGTCGTCGTGAATGACGATCTCGATACCGCCGTCGAGGAAACCTTGGCCCGAATCCGACAGTTCCTACACCCGTAATCTCTTTGTTTCTCGGAAAAGCCCTCCCCACGGAGACGGACTTCGAGTAGCGGGACGTAATGCGTAGAGCGTGAACCATAGCGAACAGACGCATTCACGGCTTAGGCATCACGCACGCATTGAGCCTGAACCCGGGACGCTCTCCGAGGATCTTTCCGGCACACTGCCCCGACACTGAAGCAATTTCCAACCTACCATGGCAATCGAAACGCTCGACATCGACGAGTTGGCGAGTCGCACCGGCAACCTCTACGAAACGGTCGCCATTCTTTCGAAGCGGTCGCGCCAGGTGGCCTCCGACATGCGCTCGGAGCTTGACGACAAGCTCTCCTACTTCGAGGGCTTCGGCCCTGAAATGGAGGACGTGCGCATGCAGGAGGAGCAGGAAAAGGTCTCCCTCGAATATGAGAAAAAGCCCGAACCGACGGAGATCGCCATCGAGGATTTCCTCGAAGACCGGATCTACTACCGCAAGCCCGACGAAGAATAAGGCACGTTGCAGACGGACTTCTTCCTTCTGAGGAGCCGGACGGCCCCATCGCAATCGTAGCGTGAGTGTGGCGGTCCTCCCCGTCCGTCGCTGCCTCCGGCTTGCCTCTATTCCCCTTGACGAATCCGGGTGGTGAACCGCCATCGGACCTGCGAGGACCCGCAGCGGTGGCGGTTGCCGACCGGTTTTTTGTTTCTCGCCCCCGTCGCCCTATTGCGCGCCCGATGAGCGCCTCGTTCCCCGACCTCTCCGACCGGCCCCTCCTCCTGGGCGTCACCGGAAGCATCGCGGCCTACAAGGCTGCCCCCCTCGTCCGGCTCTTCAAGAAGGCTGGGGCCGAGGTGCGGGTGCTCATGACGCCGGACGCGGAGCGATTCATCCCGGCGCTCACGCTGGGCACCCTCTCCGAGCACGAGGTCCTGACCGAGATCTTCCCGGAGAACGAGGAGGGCAGCTGGACGAAGCACGTGACGCTGGGCCACTGGGCCGACCTCTTCGTCGTGGCCCCCGCCACGGCTCAAACCATCGCCAAGCTCGCGCACGGATTCTGCGACTCAATGCTCACGGCCACGGCCCTGTCGGCCCGGTGCCCGCTGCTCGTGTGCCCGGCCATGGACCGCGACATGTACCGGCACCGGGCCACGCAGGACAACCTGGAGCGCCTCCGCGAGATCGGCTACACGGTGATGCCCGCCGAGCACGGCGAGCTGGCCAGCGGCCTCGTGGGCAAGGGACGAATGCCGGAACCCGAGGCCATCCGCGACCGAGTGGCGACAATGCTAGCCGATGCGAGCGACGAGACAACATCTGCCGGGAGCGACGACGAGAAAAAAGAGCGACTCGACGGCATTTCGGTCCTCGTGACGGCGGGCCCAACCCGCGAGCCCGTCGACCCGGTGCGCGTCCTCACGAACCGATCGACCGGCACGATGGGCCACGCCCTGGCCCGCGCCGCCGCCGAGCGAGGCGGCGACGTGACGCTCGTGAGCGGACCCACGACGCTCCCCCCGCCCGACGGCGTGGCGGTGATCGACGTGGAGACGGCCAAAGAGATGAACGAGGCCGTACAGGCTCGTCGCGAGACGGCCGATCTCGTCCTCATGGCCGCCGCCGTTGCCGACTACGCCCCCGCTGATACGGCGTCCACGAAGCTAAAAAAGGACGACGAGGACCTCGTGTTGCACCTCCGCCGCACGCCCGATATCCTGAAGGCGGTCGGCGAACACAAGCACCCGGAGCAGACGCTCGTGGGGTTCGCCATGGAGACCGACGACGCCCTCGCCAACGCCCGGCGCAAGCTGGCGGAAAAAAACCTCGACTGGATCGTATTGAATGATCTGACGGAGGAAGGGGCCGGCTTCGGGCCGTCTACGAACCGAGTCACCCTCCTCTCGCGCGACGGCACCACCGAAGACCTTCCGCTGATGCCAAAATCAGAGGTGGCCGAGGCTATTCTCGACCGCGTGCTAGCTACCCATCCGGATGATACGTGAATCGCGAAGCGTGATTTGTCGAGCAAAGGCCCCCTCACGCATCACGAATCACACACCACTATTCGGGGTGCGCGTCTGCTTTGATTGACAGAGTTTGATCGTTCTTTTCCGGGCCTCTTCCATGCGAAATCTTCTGCGCGACCTTCGGAGCATCGTGGAGCACGAGCGAGCCGTCTACGGGGCGCTCCTCCCGCTAGATCCCCCCGAGGCACCGGCATCCGCCACGGAAGAAGCGTCTTCCCCCCAGAACAAAGAGGCCTCTCCATCCCCCGATACGCCGTCCACCGACTCCCACGCTCCCCCCTCCCCTGACGAGACCCAGGCCACAGGCGAGCCTCCGAAGACAGACGGCTCCGTCGAGGACGAGCCAACTGCCGATGCGGCGTCTCCCTCCGACTCCGAGCCGACTGCCTCTTCGCCCCCCTCATCCTCATCGACTGACGACGCATCTTCCGAGCCCATGCCCAACAAGGATCTCTTTGGCAACCGCACCCGCCCGCCCGAGGAAGATCCCACGCTCCCCCCCTGGAAACGGATCAACGCCCTCGTCCCCGATGACGCCTCCTACAAAGACGCCGAGACGCTGGACGAGGTGGAGAACTACCTCGCCGACAACGTGCTCGTCCCCATCGACGAGGACCGCGAAAATCCGGTCTTCGGTGTGGGCGACCCGAACGCCGACCTGGTCATCATTGGCGAAGCACCGGGACGAGACGAGGACAAGGAAGGCGAACCGTTCGTGGGACGGGCCGGCAAGTTGCTCGATAAGATCCTCGACGCCATCAATTTCGACCGCGAAGAGGTCTACATCACCAACATCTTGAAGAGCCGTCCGCCCCGCAATCGCAACCCGAAGGCGGCGGAGATCGACGCCCACCTGCCCATTCTGTACAAGCAACTGTCCCTCCTCCGGCCGAAGATCATCATGGCGGTTGGCAAGGTAGCCGGCAACACGCTCCTGGATCGGAGCTCCTCTCTCTCCAATCTGCGGGACAAGGAGCACGACTTCTACGGCACGCCGCTGATGGTAACGTATCACCCGGCGGCCCTGCTCCGTAACTCTCAGTGGAAGCGGCCCACGTGGGAAGACGTAAAGCTGCTTCGCACCCGGTACGACGAACTCACAGAGGAGGCGAGTGAGTGATCTTGCTCGACGACTCCAACGGTTTATAGCGTCGGTCATCTGACGCCAAATCATCAGCGGTTGCTGGCAGCCGGCGATAACGAACAGTCCCCCTCCCGGACCCGTGCAGCTAATGCGGGGTCCGCGGGTGCAGGCCGAAGCAGAGCGGCGGACGGGGCCGGGGCAGACGCCTCGTCGTCGAGATTCAAAACGCACACCCGTTGAATCTGTCAGAATAGTTGTGCACGGGCAGTCGTCCGCGCGCTTTCTTCTTCCTGGTCGAACGTGAACATCCCTTCCTATGGCCGAAAATAGTGACTCGGACCAAGATTTAAGCATTGACGACGCGTCGTCCCCCTCGTACCCGCTCGACAAGATGCGGGGCCGACAGAGCGATCGCCGTCGGAAGCAGGCAGAGGAGGTACACGAGCAGTCGGGCCGCGTGCCCCCGCAGGCCGTAGACGTGGAAAAGTCGGTGCTCGGGGCCATGCTCATCGAGCGGGAGGCCATTCCGCAGGCCATCGAGGTGCTGCCACCGGAGGCGTTCTACAGCAATAAGCACCAGAAAATCTATGAGGCCATCCTCAGCCTCTTCGAACGGGGCAATCCGGTGGACCTCGTGACGCTCACGGAAGAACTGAAGCGTCGGGACCATCTCGAAGACGCCGGCGGCTCTTACTATCTCACCGAACTGACCACTCAGGTCGCCTCCGCTGCCAACGTCGAGTACCACGCCCGCATCATCGCGGAGAAATCCCTGCTCCGCAAGATGATCGAGACGATGACGACGATCGTGGGAAAGGCCTATGAGTCCAGTGCCGACGCCTTTGAACTGCTCGACGAGGCGGAGAGTCAGATCTTCCAGATCTCCGATTCGGAACTGCGGAAGGCCGCCGCTCCGATGAGCAAAGTGGTCAAAGACACCTTCGAACACCTCGAAACGATCCACGGGCAGGACGGAGGCATCACCGGCATCCCGAGCGGTTTCCCCAAGCTCGACGATCTCACGAGCGGCTGGCAGCCGTCGGACCTCATCATCATTGCGGCTCGGCCCTCCATGGGCAAAACCGCATTTTCGCTGGCGTGCGCTCAGAACGCCGCCACGCATCCCGAGCGGTCGACCGGGGTGGCTGTCTTTTCACTGGAGATGGGTGCGCAGCAACTCGCCCAGCGCATGCTCACCTCCGAGGCGCGAGTGGACGCGCACAAGGCCCGCACCGGCCAGATGAACGACGAGGACTGGCAGCACCTGGCCCGCGCGGCCGGCACCCTCAGCGAGGCCGACATCTTTATTGACGACACGCCGGGCCTGAGCGTCCTGGAGCTCCGGGCCAAGACCCGCCGCCTTGTGGCCGAGCACGACATTGGTCTCGTGGTCGTCGACTATCTGCAGCTCATGCAGGCCTCCGGGTCGAACCTGCGCAGCGGTGCCAACCGGGAGCAGGAAATTGCCCACATCTCCCGCTCCCTGAAGGGGCTGGCCAAGGAGCTGAACGTTCCCGTCATCGCCCTTTCACAGCTGAACCGCGCGGTTGAGAACCGGGGCGGCGACAAGCGTCCGCAGCTCTCAGACCTGAGAGAGAGCGGCAGCATCGAGCAAGATGCGGACGTGGTGGCCTTCATCTACCGGGCCGAGCGCTACGGCATCACCGTCGACGAGCAGGGCAACTCGACGGAGGGCATCGCCGAGATTATCGTCGAAAAGCAACGCAACGGCCCGATTGGCGCCGTCGAGCTGGCCTTCGTGAAGCAGTACGCCCGCTTCGAGAACCTGACGACGCAGTACGACGAGGGCGGGGGCGACTCGGCCCCCGGCGGCATGGG
>CAZSBW010000194.1:0-5736 GCA_964604815.1 uncultured Salinivenus sp.
CGTCGCTGTCCAGTCTTACGAACCAGGCACTCGCCGAGACGAGGGTGCTCGAAAAGCCCCGGGCACGGAGCGCGTGCCGTTGGACGAGGACGGCGGCATCAGGTCCGTCGCCTTTTCGAGGGAGCGCCCGCGTGCGACGAAGGTCGTGAGGAAGTCGTACAGGAGGTGGTCGACCTCCGTCGTGTCGGCAAGGTTCTCCAGGACGCGCTGAACGGTCTCCTCGTCCGGCAGCGCGTCGCGGTAGTGTTCGCGGTACACCAGGATCCGTTCCCGTTCCCGCTCGGCGTCGAGTTCGCTGTGGAACTGGGTCCCATAAACCGGCGCATGGTCCAACCGAAAGGCCTGATACTGTTGGTCATTGTGGGCGAGCTCCACGGCGGTCGGCGGGAGTTCGACGACCCGGTCGTGGTGGCCCATGTTGGCCTTAAAGCGGCGGGGAAAGCGATGGAACAGCGGATCGTTTTGGCCGGCGTTCGTGAGCTGTACCCAGCCGCAGCCCAGCTCGGAGTGCTCGGGGTCGTAGACCACGCGGCCTCCAAGGGCCCGGGCAATAATCTGATGGCCCCAGCACGAGCCGAAGAGCGGAACGCCCTCCTCCACGACGTAGCGGACGAAATCGAGCACAGCGGGCGTCCAGTCGTAGTCTTCGGCGGCCGAGTACTGGCCGGCGCCTCCGATGAGAACGGCGTCCACCTCGTGGAGGTGATGAGGGGAAGGCACGTCCCCGCGACCGACGTTGACGACGCGGAAGTGCTCGCGCGGCACGCGGCAGCGTTCCACAAAGCAGGTCTGTTCTTGCTCCACCATCCGCGGCTTGCTCCGCGCCTGAATCAGCAGGAGCTGAAGAGGGTCGGCGGTCACCGGGGATCGGATAAAACGCGGGATGGATCGGGCGGAAGCCTGCATGGAGAGAAGGGCGTTCGATCCAAGTAGAAGGATCCAGTTTCTTCTTACTGCAATATCCCAAGAAAGTTGAAACGGTGGGGAACTGACGACGCTCAGGTCGTGAGGAGGTCGGGAAACTCCTTTTTCAGGGTGCTGTAGAGCCGGCGGAGCGGCAATCCGACCACGTTGTAGTAGTCCCCGGCGAGGTTCTCGACGAAAAAGGCGCCCATGTGGTCTTGAATGCCGTACGCGCCGGCCTTGTCCATCGGCGATTTCGTGTCGACGTATGCCTGAATCTCGTCGTCGCTGAGGGCAGCGAAGGTGACCTCCGTGGCCCGGCCCGTTGCCATTGTCCGGTCGCTTTCGACGTGATGGAGCGCCATGCCGGTGTAGACCGTGTGCTTCGTATCGCTTAAGCGGCGGAGCATACTGTGGGCGTGGGAGCGGGACGAGGGTTTTTCAAGTACGTCGTCCTCATGGATGACGATGGTGTCGGCGGCGAGCACCAGGGCGCTGGGGTGGGCCTGGGCCACCGGACGGGCTTTCCTCGTGGCGAGGGCACGGGCGTGCTCCTTCGGCGGCAGGGAATCGTCGGTCGTTTCGTCGGCCGGGCTCGCCTGCACGCTGAACGCGACGCCAATTTGTTCGAGGAGTGCCCGCCGGCGCGGGGACTGCGACGCGAGGAAGAGGGGGACGGAGAGGGTTACGAGGCGGTTCATGGTGGAGATCGGTCTTGAGGAAGAGAGAACGAGCAGTCGCAGCGGGATGAAGCACGGCAAACGCATCAACGCCAAATGTGGGAAATCTGTCTTCTCAAACCGAAAAGGGGTTGCTCTACCCACGCACTGGACTCCGGATCGGCGTGTCGCATGCGCTCCACTTGTCCGGAGTTGACGTTTGCGCCGCTTTCGAACGGCCTCTAAGCTTCCTTGATACCGTTTGAAGAAGCATGGCAGGACTCGTGCGATTGCCCTGCGGGATCAAGCGTGGGTTTGAAACATCCGCCCCGCCCCTCTACCTTGCAGGTGTCAGCGTTCAGCTGCGGGTCTTTGAAAAGATCGGCCAAGTCAGGAAACGACATGGGATGGTGCGAATAGGGGGACCTTTGAGGTCCCGCATTCTTCACGAACGTCTGCATGGGTTTGTATGATCGTTCTGTCGGTTTGCAATCACAAGGGCGGGACTGGAAAGACGACGACGGCGATCCACGTCGCGGCGGCGCTGGGCCTGTCCGGGTGGCGCACGCTCGTGATCGATCTCGATCCGCAGGGATTTCTCACGCGCACGATGGACGTGGAGGAGCCTGCGCCCGAGGAGACGGTAGCGGCCTTCTTTGAGCCGTCCGCCGATCTGGACACGCTCCCGGTCCGGCAGCTGAGCGGATTCGACCTGGTGCCCTCCTCGGGCACGCTCACGAAGCGCATGCGCGAGCTCAACAAGCCCACCGACGTGCTTTGGGTGCGGGAGGCGCTTCAGGGATCGGGGCTGGAGTACGACCTCGTGCTCTTCGACACCGCCGCGGCGGTGACCGTCTACAGCCTCAACGCGCTGGTGGCCAGTCAGCACGTCCTCATTCCGGTACTGCCGGAGTATCAGGCCGTGGTGGGGGCGGAGCAAACCTACCAGACGACCGAACTCGTGCAGAACAAGCTCAACCCCATGCTCCAGTCGCAGGCGTTCCTCTTCACGCAGGTCGACGCCCGAAAGCGCATTCACCGCACCTACCAGCAGTATCTTCGAGAGAAGTACGGGGACAGCGTGCTCGATAACGTGATCCGGACCAGTACGTCGCTTGCGGAATCCCGGGAGGGCGGAACGACTGTCTTCGATCACGACCCTGCGACCCGAGGGGCGCAGGACTATGCCAACGCTACCGACGAGATTATACGACGCGTACGCCGAATTGAGGCGATCGACGAGTCGCTCGACTCGTCTTCGGAAGCGGATGGTTCCGTTGAGCCGGAGGACGTGCCCCTGCCCAACGAGGCTGTGAACCCTTGACCCCGGGTGTGCTCTGACCGCTCCGTCCCCGAATTTTTCCTTCGTCCATGTCCGTTCGACGTCTTCTCGGCCTCACAGGCCTTCTTCTGTTTACCGGTGCGCTGATCTACGGCCTGCACGTTCGCGTCCAGGGACTCCCCTCCGCAAGCACCCTGCTCGACCCCGCCGACGGGCTCTACCGGACGGCCCGCGCCGCGCATCCGGATGCTGATTCGACACAGCTGACCCTTTCGGGACTCGACCAGCCGGTCACCGTCGTTCGAGATGAGCGGCACGTCCCGCACATCTACGCGGCGTCGGATCGGGACGCGATCATTGCGCTCGGGTACGTCGTTGCGAAGGACCGCCTGTTTCAGCTCGACTTTCTGCCGCGCGTGGCGTCGGGACAACTGTCGGAGGCCGTGGGGGCGCAGGCCGTTGACACGGATCGCTTCCTCCGGCGGACGGGGATGGAGTGGGGCGCCCAGCGGAACCTGAGGCGGATGCGGGAGGAGGATAGCATCGAACTGGACGCACTTCAGTGGTACGGGACGGGGGTCAACGCTTACCTGGATCGCATAGGCCCACCGGATCTGCCCCTTGAATTTCGGCTTCTGGGGTACCGTCCGGAGCGGTTCTCTCCGATTCAGGGCCTTCGGCTTCTACAGTACATGAACTACGACCTGTCGTATCAATCCGACGATCCGTCGTATTCGGCACTCAAGCGTAAGCTTGGCGCCTCCGCTTACGAGCGACTCTACCCCGAGCATCCCGCCGGTTTATTCAAACCCATCGTTCCGGACGAGCAGCAGCTAGAGGCGAAGGCCGCGGCGGGTCCGCACCCCTCGTCGGAGGCGCTTCCCGCGCATGCAGATGCCAGGCCCGTTTTGCAGAAGCGACAGGACCGGCTAGAGACGCTTCAGACAATGCTGGAAGGCGGCACCGCCGGCGTCGCGGGATCCAACAACTGGGCCGTGCAGGATGAGCGGTCGGACACTGGGGCGCCGCTTCTGGCGGGCGACATGCATCTGCCCGTGACGCTGCCCTCGATCTGGTACGAGGCGCACCTGGTCACCCCTTCGACGAATGCCTACGGGCTCACCATTGCCGGTGCGCCGGTGCTGGTGCAGGCGTTTAACCGGCACGTGGGATGGACGATGACGAATACGGGGACCGACCAGGTCGATCACTACGCGCTCGAATTGGATTCAACCCGGACGCAGTACCGGTATGAGGGGAAGTGGCGGGATCTGCGGAAGCAGGTGGACACGATTCACGTGAACGGGGCGGCGCCCGTGCTCGACACCGTGTACTTCTCGCATCACGGCCCCGTCCGGTTTCCCGACACGGGCGCCGGCCCGGCGGTTGCCGAGCGGTGGGTGGCCCACGAGCCGTCGGAGACGCTGCGTGCGCTCTGGAAGATGAACCGCGCCGCGAGCGTGGCGGAGGTGACCGAGGCCCTGCGATTCTGGGACACGCCGATGCAAAACATCCTCTACGCCGGGACCGAGGGCTCGATTGCGATTCGATCGACCGGGTACCTGCCGCTGCGCCGGGAGGGAGACGGGCGCGGGCTCCTGAACGGGTCGACCGACGACCACGAGTGGGTGGGGCGGGTGCCCTTCGACTCCCTGCCGGCCGCCCGCAACCCCGCGCAGGATGTTCTCGCCTCCGCCAATCAGAAACCCACGGCCCGGGACTATCCCTATTACCTGGGCCACGACTGGGCCGACGGCTATCGGTCGATGCGTATTGACTCGCTTCTACGGGGCGCGGCGTCCCACTCGGTGGCCGACTTCAAGCGCTACCAGGTCGACGTCACGGTGCCCTCGCGGGACGTGTTCGTACCCTTCCTTGCAAATCTGGAGAACCTCTCGCCCCGGGCCGACACGCTGCGCCGGATGCTTCGGGCGTGGGACGGGACGGCCTCGGTCGAGCGTCCAGAGCCGCTCGTCTTCGATGAGTTTCTGACGCTCCTGCGTCAGATGACCTGGGACGAACAGGTGTTCGGGACGGCCCCCGATCCGGAGGATGCCGCGCTTGTGGATCTTCTGCGCACCGATCCGGGTGCGCGCTGGCTTGACGTGCAGTCGACGGCGACGGTGGAGGACGCCGACGCTTTGCTGACACGGGTGCTGGAGGCAACGGCCGACACCCTGACGTCGAAGCACGGCTGGACGCCCGCCGAGTGGCGCTGGGGCGAGCATCATCAGGTTCATTTCCGGCACCTTTCCGGCAGCGAGGCGTTGCGGCCGCTTTGGCGCGGTCCGTACGACTATCCAGGCTTTGCCTCGACGGTGCTGCAGGCGCCGGGCAATCCCGTGTCCCATACGGCCAGCCAGCGCGTCATTGTCGACTTTTCCACGTCGCCGCCCAGCGGGTATGGCGTCGTTCCCGGCGGGCAGCGGGGGAATCCCCTCGATCCGGGATTCTACGACACGCAAATTCCCGCGTTTCTATCGGGGGAGTACTTTCGCCTGTCGCTTGCGGCTCGTCCTGCCGAGGTAGACGCGCGCTCGAAAACGGTCTTTGCGCCGTGACGACTCGCCCGGGCCGGCACGTGTGTGCCGTTCTACACGGGAGCCCGCCCATCACCAGCCGCCCTCTGCCGCGTCCATCGTTCGGGGTAATCGGGGGGCGTCTCGTCCGGGACAGAGGCGACTCACCGGACGAAGGACGAGACGAGCCGCATTTCCGCCACGGGAAGATAGGCGGCGTGGGCAGAATGGAAAGAAACGAGGGAGCGACTCATACCGTTTGCGAATGTTTGTTGTGCACCTTTCCCGAGGCTGCCAGCAGGGTTTTCTTGCCAATCTTGGGTGCACTGAAAAAAGCCGATTTCGGCCGATTTCGTCCCCAATCAACCGCCAC
>CAZSBW010000195.1:0-5706 GCA_964604815.1 uncultured Salinivenus sp.
GGGTAGTAGAGCTCCTCCTTCGAGTAGGTGTCCCCGTAGGTGCGGTAGATGAGCTTTGCGACGTCGCGGGCGTCGCCGGGCGCCACGTCCACCAGGGTGTACGACACGTCGTCGTCCGGCACCTCGGTGTCCTGCACCACCTCGGCCGGCTCCAGGTCCACGATGTGACGGGCCTCCACGTGCTGCACGAGCCGGAATTCCTTGCCCTCGCTCCCCTTGTTCAGGAACTGAATCTCGTCGACGCAGCGCTTCACCACCTCGTACCCGGCCCCGTCGAAGTCGCCTTCTTCCACGGCCCGCTGCCGGTCGTACGCAATCTCGGACGGATCGAACGGAACGCCCTGCTCCCGAATGATGACCTCCGCCGTGGTGAGGTCGTGACGGAATGCGATCTGAAAGGTCTCCTCCTCCCCCGGATACGCAAACTTCACCACGTCCGTCACAATTTCGTCAACGGCCAGGGCCAGACGACGCGCCTTCGCGTCCGAAAGGCCTGCGTTGAGACCCCACTTATAGGCAAAATCCGCCGCCGGGTCGATGACACTGGCATGGTTGCGGAGGCGGAGCTCCTGGTCCATCGGGAAAAGGTGAAGGCAATCAAGAACCAAGCGGTCCCAAAACGTAACGGATGGTCTCGTCTTGAACAAGCACAGCCCAGACTGGGCATTCGCGGTTCAACGTCGGCTGTTCTCTTTGATCGGTAGCATGACGTCGCTGGGAGACGGCGTCGTGATCAGACAAAGTCGACAGGCGACGTTTCCGGT
The DNA here is from genome assembly GCA_964604815.1 of uncultured Salinivenus sp. Taxonomy (GTDB): domain Bacteria; phylum Bacteroidota; class Rhodothermia; order Rhodothermales; family Salinibacteraceae; genus Salinibacter. Next base: position 765 of record CAZSBW010000195.1, read on the forward strand.
CGCTGGCGCCCCCACCCTCCACCCGCAAAGCCAAACGCGTTCGGCTTGCAGGCCCGAAGCCACGCGCAACGTTTCAGACACTGTGCCAAACGGATCGCAGTTTCCGGTCCCGGCCGATGCCGTCCTACCGCTCGGCCTCGAGCGCCAGGAGGCGATGGGGCTGGAGAACGAGCGTCCCGCCCGGCTCCACCGGTCCCGCGTCGGCCTTGTCCTCCGCCAGCTCAGGCACAAAGTGCCAGGCCGTACAGTCCACGTCCTCCAACTCGTTCGTGTGCTCCGGCAACTCAAAGGGCACCCGGCTCTCCCCCTGGTTCATCAGCACGAGGAACGAATCGTCGCGGCGCGGCCGGCCCCGCGAGTCCGGCTCCAGGTCCATGCCGCGCAAGAGGTACCCGAAGGCGGAGAGATCGTCGTCGTGCCAGTCCTCCTGCGTCATTTCCCGCCCGTCGGGATGCCACCACAGCACGTCGCCCGTTCCGTTCTCCTCGTCGGCCGGCGCGAGGAAGTGTCGCCGTCGAAAGCTGGGATGCTCCTTCCGAAAGGCCGTCAGGTTGCGAACAAACTCCAGAAACTTCTGCTCGCGCTCGTCGAGATCCCAGTCGTACCAGGAAATTTCATTGTCCTGACAGTACGGGTTGTTGTTGCCCCGTCGCGTGTGGGACAACTCGTCCCCGCCCAGAATCATGGGCACGCCCTGCGACAACAGCAGCGTGGCCATGAGGCTGCGCTTGCGCCGCTCCCGACACTCGATGACCTGCGGGTCGTCGGACGGTCCCTCCACGCCGCAATTCGTGGAGTAATTGTGATCGTGCCCGTCCTCGTTGCCCTCCTGGTTTTCCTCGTTGTGCTTCTGCTCGTAGCTTATGAGGTCTTGGAGCGTAAAGCCGTCGTGAGCGGTCACGAAGTTGATGGAGGCGAAGGGGCGTCGGCCCGATCGTTCGTACAGGTCGCTGGAGCCGGCAATGCGGGTGGCCACCTCGCCCGTGAGGCCGTCGTCTCCCCGCCAGAAGCGGCGAATGGCGTCGCGGTAGCGCCCGTTCCACTCGGCCCACTGCCACGGAAAGGAGCCGACCTGGTAGCCGCCCGGCCCCACGTCCCAGGGCTCGGCGATGAGCTTCACCTGGCTCAGCACCGGGTCCTGCTGCACCACCTTAAAGAAAGAGCCGAGCATGTCCACGTCGTAGAGCTCCCGCGCCAGGGCCGAGGCAAGGTCGAACCGAAAGCCGTCGACGTGCATCTCGGTCACCCAGTAGCGCAGGCTGTCCATGATCATCTGCAGGACGTAGGAGTCCCCTGGATCGAGCGTGTTGCCCGTTCCGGTGTAGTCCATGTAGTAGCGCTCGTCGTCGGGGTTGAGCTTGTAATACGTCTGATTGTCGACGCCCCGCCACGAGAGGGTTGGTCCCAGGTGGTTGCCCTCGCAGGTGTGGTTGTAGACCACGTCGATGATGACCTCCAGGCCCGCATTGTGCAGGGCGCGCACCATCATCTTGAAGTCGCGCACGGCGGACACCGGCCCGCTGGAGGAATACTCCGGCTCCGGGGCAAAGTAGGCGAGGGTATTGTAGCCCCAGTACTCCCGCAGGCCCTTCTCCAGGAGCTCGCGGCGATGCAGCTTCGCGTGTACCGGCAAAAGCTGCACGGTGGTCACGCCGAGCTTCTTCAGATGCTCGATCACCGGCTCGCAGGCCATGCCGAGGTAGGTGCCCTGAAGGGGCTCCGGCACCTCGGGATGCCGCTCGGTCATGCCCTTCACGTGGGCCTCGTAGATGATGGTGTCCTCCCACGGAATCTCGGGGGACTGGTCGTTGCCCCAGGCGAAGGTTTCCTCCACCACCGCCCCGAGCGGCGCGTAGGGCGCACTGTCGGTGTCGTCGAACGACAGGTCCTTGTCCTCCTCCGCGTGAACGTCGTAGCCAAACAGGCTGTCGTCCCACCTCAGGGGCCGGCCGATGGCCTTGGCGTAGGGGTCGAGCAGGACCTTGTTTGGATTGAAGCGGTGCCCGTTGGCGGGATCGTAGGAGCCGTACACGCGGTAGCCGTAAAGCTGCCCGGGCCGAAGGTTCACGACGTAGCCGTGCCAGATGGGACCGGTGCGCTCCGGCAGTTCGAACGTGGCGGACGGCTTCCGGTCCTCCGCGTCGCTGAAGAGCAGAAGCTCCACCTTTTCGGCGTGGGCGCTGTGCAGCGCAAAGTTGACCCCGATGCCATCCCACGTGGCGCCGCGAGGGTAGGGCTTCCCGGGGCGAATGTGGACCCCCTTCTGCGCCTGACGAGGATCTGGGGAGGAAGAGGGCTCGGATGCATCCATAGAACGTGAATAGAGACCGTTGATGAAAAAGCTACCCCAAAGAAAACGTGAAGCACCCGGCAATCGCAATCACTTGGCGGACACTTCGCAGAACGAGCAATGTGGAGGGGCCCTCTGAGTGGGCTCTCCTTGAACGCCGTCTGCGCTCGTCCCCTCACGCCCCTCCGTTTCGGGCAGAATTGGGGAGTGCACGCCCCCGCCTTCCCGATTCGGCTGTCATCGTCCGGTTTGCACTATGAGAGAAACTGGGGCTCTGGAATTTTTGCCGTCTAGTGCATAGCGTGTAGATGCGACCGACAACCCGAACGGGCCTGGTCTCCGCTCCTTCGTTTTGCCTGTCTTGTTCTCGCCTCCCTCATATGCCCGCCCCTGACTCTTCCCCTGCCCCCGACCGGAGCAGCACGATGCCCAAGTCGTGGTCTCGCGTCGTCATCACGGCCGTCAGCCCCACCGTCGACGACGGACGGTGGCCCCTCAAGCGGGCCGAAGGCGAACGCGTGGAGGTGACGGCCGGGGTCATCGTGGATAGCCACGACGCCCTCTCCGTCGAACTCGTGTACCGCCACGAGGACGAAGACACCGAACACGTGGGGCGCATGCCCCCCACCGGCAACGACGAGTACGCCGGCGCCTTCGACGTGACGGAGGTGGGGCGCTACCTGTACCGCGTGCGGGCCTGGATCAATCGCTTCGCCACCTGGCAGGACAAGTTTCGGCGGCGCGTGGAGGGCGGGGAGTCGCCGGCCGAGATCGAAAGCGAGCTGAAGGCCGGGGCCGACCTTCTGGAAGAAGCCGCCGCGAATGCCCCCGAGGACGACCGGGAGCTTTTGGACGCCCACGTCGAAGCGTTCAGAAACGGCAACGAGCAGGCCGCCCTCGGCGACGAGATTGCCGAACTGGTGCGCCGCCACGCCCCCCATCACCAGCAGACCACCAGCGCCACCTACGAGGTGCTCGTGGACCCGGAGTTGGCTCGCTGCGGAGCGTGGTACGAGTTTTTTCCCCGTTCGGCCCGCGACGACGAGGAGCACGCCACGTTCGACGACGCGGCCGAGCGCCTGCCCAACATCAAGAAGATGGGCTTCGACATCGTCTACCTCCCGCCCATCCACCCCATCGGCGAGACGAACCGAAAGGGGAAGGACAACGCCCCTGAAGCCGCACCCGGCGACCCCGGCAGCCCGTGGGCCATCGGTGGCTTTCTGGAGGACGGATCGAAGGGCGGGCACAAGAGCGTGCACCCCAAGCTCGGCGGCATTGAGGCCTTCGATCGCTTCGTGGAGCGGGCCAACGACCTCGGCCTGGAGGTGGCCATCGACATCGCCTTCCAGACCTCCCCCGACCATCCCTACATCGAAGAGCACCCCGAGTGGTTCTACCACCGCCCCGACGGCACCATCCGCTACGCCGAGAATCCCCCGAAGAAGTACGAGGACGTCCACCCCATCAACTTCGACACCGACGACTGGCCCGCGCTCTGGCAGGAGCTGAAGAGCGTCTTCGAGCACTGGATCGAGCACGGCGTCACCACCTTCCGCGTGGACAATCCCCACACCAAGCCGTTTGCCTTTTGGCAGTGGTGCCTGCGCGAGCTTCGGAAAGATACCCCCGAGCTCATCGTCCTCTCCGAGGCGTTTACCCGCCCGAAGACGATGTACAGCCTCGCCAAGCTCGGCTTCAACACCTCCTACACCTACTTCGCCTGGCGCAACACGAAGGAGGAGCTCCAGGACTACGCCCGCGAGCTCTTCCACACGGACGTGGCCGAGCACTTCCGTCCCAACTTCTGGCCCAATACCCCCGACATTCTACACGACGAGCTCGTTCACGGCGGGCGCCCCGCCCACAAGGTCCGATTTGTGCTCGCCGCCACCATGTCGAGCGCCTACGGCGTCTACGGCCCGCCCTTCGAGCACGTCGACAACCAGCAGCGCGACGCCAAGGAGGAGTACGCCCAAAACGAAAAGTACGAGATCCGCACCTGGGACTGGAACGACCCGACCTCGCTCCAGCCGTTCATGGCCCGCGTGAACCGCATCCGGGACGAGAATCCCGCCCTGCAGCAGATGCGCAACATCCAGTTTCACGAAACCCACAACCCGAACCTCATTGCGTACAGCAAAGCGAAGGACAACAACCTCATCGTCGTCGTGGCGAACCTCGATCCCCACAACGGACAGGAGGGCCAACTCGTGCTGCCGAATGAGTACCTCAGCCTCCCCACGGACGACGCCTTCCCCGTCCACGACCTGCTCAACGACGCCCGCTACACCTGGCGCGGCGCCCATAACTACCTGAACCTCACCCCGGACACGCCCGCCCACATCTTCCGCATCGAGCGCCAGGTTGCCGACGAAACGGCTCACCCGGTCTACGACCAACTCGTCCACGCGTAACCCGTTTGAACGTTGGCCCGTTGAACGTTTGCCCGTTCAGGGTCTCCCCTTCAACGTTCGAACGTTCAACGTTCCAACGCACCACGCCGTATGCCCGACCCCTTCCTCACGGACCCGCTCTGGTACAAAGACGCCGTCATCTACGAGCTGCACGTCCGGTCGTTTTACGACTCGAACGACGACGGCTACGGCGACTTCCAGGGCCTCCGCGAGAAGCTGCCCTACCTCGACTCGC
>CAZSBW010000196.1:0-5689 GCA_964604815.1 uncultured Salinivenus sp.
GCGAGGACCTCAACGTCGTCGGGCTGCTGACTCTCTTCAACTTCACCTGGAGCAGCGGCCAGTCGCGCATCGAGGCGGAGGGGCTGTGGGTCGACTCGCTGCTGGACCTGAACCTGCAAGAAGGCAAGAGCAGCGGGTCCGACAGCGCTTAGCAGTTGTTTTGATTGTAGCGGTGATGGCCTAAGAGGCTATTTTTGGTTTTTGAGCGTCTTCAAATCAAAAGACGTTCGGTCCAGTCCTGATGCTTGCGAGCCGTTCAGAACGAGTGCAACCGAATGGGAGACCCCGGTCTGCAATCGTCACGTTCCGCTTGAATTCCCCATCGTGGGATCTACTGAAAAAAGTCGATCTAAAGCAGGTCCACCTCCACGGACACGCCACAAACCGGGATTTTTCGAGCCGTGCGCCCTTTTTCAGCAGAGCCAACGTGTGCCCTCGAAACGGCCTCTAAGCACCGCGCAACGACCAGAGCCCGGATCGGCGTGAGTCGGTTGCTTGCCAGGTGCGTTCGTGCCTCGACACGATTGGCAGGGCGCCCACACAATCCTGGACCGCCCAAGCATCAAAACAGTTCTCAGCCGAGTAGAAATTCGGAGTGGGGGTAGAGGCCGTTCTTTCGTTCACGTCACCGTCGTAGTCGTATGCCAGAGGCGCCTTCGCCAGAAACGGAAATGACGCCCGGCGTACAGGGCGATGGGGCCCCCGGCGAAGCGGAGGTCCCCGACGAGAAAGGGGTCATGCCGTTTCTCGATCATCTCGAAGAGCTTCGGTGGACCCTTATCAAGGCGGGAACGGGCATTCTCGTCGCGACCGTCCTCTGTGCCTTCTTCAGTGAGTGGATCGTCGACCGCGTGCTCATCGGGCCGACCCGGACCGACTTCTTCATGTACGACGTGCTCGCGCTGAACGCGGAGCCGCTTAACCTCTTAAATCGGACGATCACCGGCCAGTTCTTCGCAGATCTCGGCACGATTATCGTCGTTGGTCTCATCGCCGGCTCGCCCGTGGTGGTCTATTACGTTTGGAAATTTATCGAGCCCGCCCTTTACCCGCAGGAAAAGTCGGGGATGCGGTTTGCTGCGGTCTTTGCCGCATTTTTCTTTCTGCTGGGAATTGCCTTCGGGTACTTCATTCTCACGCCCCTGGCGCTTCAGTTCTTCGCCCAGTACACCCTCTCCCCGCAGATTGAAAACCACTTCGACATCATCACCTACTTCAGCATGGTGTCGTTCTGGACCCTGGGAACGGGGCTCCTTTTTGAACTGCCGGTCGTGGTCTATTTTCTGGCGAAGGTGGGCCTCCTTACCCCCGACGCAATGCGTACGTACCGCAAGTACGCGCTCCTGGTGGTGCTCATCATCGCGGCGTTCCTTACCCCACCGGATCCGATCTCGCAGGTGATCGTAGGGCTCCCGCTGCTGGGACTTTACGAATTGTCGATTTACATTGCCATCTACGTGTCGCGACGGCGGAAACAGAATCTGGGCCTGGCGGACGAGTAGATAGTCGTGGCTCGAACGTAATTTGCAAGAGGAAAGCCCTCCGCCCTCTTCCGCCTGAAGGGCCGTTGGCATGATATTGGTCGGCAATAACACCTAGACACAGATTTGTCCTCCCGGTGAACAGTCGGCGCATCGTCCCATGATTTCGAAACGGGCAAAGACATCACTCTTCCTCGTACTGGTTTCGGTCCTGCTCTTCGGGGCCGTTGTCGGATTTTGGATGCCGCAAGACGACGACTTCTACAAGCTCCGGAAAAACTTTCGGATTTTCGGGGCGGTGTACGAGAAGCTTGCTACGGGCTACGTGAAGCCGGTGGATCCGGAACACCTGATGCGGGTGGGCATCGATGCGATGCTGAGCGAACTCGATCCGTACACCACGTTTCTCGACGAGGCGGAGAACGCGAACATCGACATGATCACGGAGGGGCGATACGGGGGCGTGGGCCTCGACGTGGGGGAGCGCGCCGGGAAAATCACGGTCGTAGCGCCCGTGGAGGGTGCCAGCGGTTACAAGCAGGGCATTCGGGCGGGGGACATCATCACGAAGGTCGACGAGGAGCCGGTCGCCCCGCTCTCGACCGAGGATGTGGAGACCCTCCTGCGCGGCGAGCCCGGCACCACGGTGCAAGTCGTCGTCGAGCGCGAGGGGGCTCCGGCCCCGCTCACGTTTACCCTTACCCGAGAGGAGATAGACCTCGAAAACGTAAGCTACAAGGGACTCGTGGGCGAGGCCGCCGACGTGGGATACGTGCGGCTGGACCGCTTTACCCGCGATGCCGCCCCGGAACTCGAATCGGCCCTGCAATCGCTCACCGAACGGGGAGACCTGAGCGGGATGGTTCTCGATCTGCGGGACAACCCGGGGGGCCTGCTTAACGCCGCCGTGAGCGTGACGGAATTGTTCGTGAAGAAGGGGGCGGAGGTCGTATCCACAGAGGGCCGCATTCCGAAGGCCAACAATACCTACCGGAGCGATCGCTCCCCGCTTCTCCCCGATCTTCCGCTCGTCGTTCTGGTGAACAACTACAGCGCCTCGGCGAGCGAGATCGTAGCCGGGGCGGTGCAGGATCACGATCGGGGCGTGGTGATGGGAGCCACCACGTACGGCAAGGGACTGGTGCAGGCCGTCCGCGACCTTCCCCACAACACGTCGCTCAAGATGACGACGGCGCAATACCACACCCCCAGCGGCCGGAGCATCCAGAAGCTGGATCCGATTGCGGAGAGCGACACAAGCACTGCCTCTCTGAACCGGACGAAGACGGACAGCAGTTCGACGATGGCGCCGCACAAAACCACTCACGGCCGCACTGTGCGCGACGGCAACGGCCTCCGCCCCGACGTGCAGGTGGCCGCTGACACCGCGAGCGCGCTCGAAAAAGCCCTGAAGCGCAGTGCCGCCTTCTTCTACTACGCCAACCACTACGCGGCGTCGCGGGACAGCCTTTCCGCCGACTTTGCCGTAACCGACGCCGTGTACGACGACTTTCAATCGTGGCTCAACGAGGAAAACATTAGCTATCCCACCGCTGCCGAGCACGCCATCGACAAGCTGCAGCAGCGGTTCGAGGGAAACGAGTATCAAGAGGTGAAAGAGAAAGTGTCCGTACTGCAGGAAGCCGTGCGGGCCGAGAAGCAAGACGCCTTCCGCGAGCACGCCCCGGCCCTGAAGCGGCACCTGGAACGAGAGATCCTCGCTCGCTTCTTCAGCAAATCGGAACGGACTGCCGCTCTTCTCCCCTACGATTCACAGGTAACGGCCGCCGTAAATCTCTTGCACGACGACGAGCGGTACGAGAAAATTTTGACGCCGGACAACGAGTAAGCAAGTGATCGCGAAACCAGTACCGAACAAACAATCCCCAGCCGCGCCCAGAAGGCCCGACTGGGGACGCGAAGCCGCACCCACTCACCAACTAAAGGTGCGACCGAGACCACCCGTCACCGGCGATCTCGTGGGGAATCGGAGTCCGACCACCGGTTACTGGATCTCAATCTGTCGGCGCGTGCTCTCTTCCGTCTTCGGCACGTTGACCGAGAGCACACCGTCTTCGTAGGTGGCTTCGATGCTTTCGTGGTCAACCGCATCCGGCAGCGTGAAGGTGCGGTGGAAGGTGCCAAAGGCGCGCTCGACGCGGACGTAGTCTTCGCCTTCGTCCGTCCGCTCGCTGGTGCGCTCGCCGCTGACGGTGAGCGTGCCGTTCTGGAGATTGATGTCAATGTCCTCCTTGCTCATGCCCGGCACGTCGAGACGGAGCTGAAAGTCTTCGTCCGTCTCTACGAGGTCGGTCTGCGGCGCCCACACCGCCGAGTTGCCCTCGTCGCCGGTGCGGTTGAAGAAGCGATCGAAGAGGGTGTCGACCTCACGTTGAAGGTTGCGCAGCGTGCGGTTCGGGGTTCGGCGAGTCAGGTCGGCCATAATGAATCACCTCCGAGTGGTTTGTTCAACAGTTTACGCGTGCATGTCGTCGGCAAGGAAACTTGGCGAAGGGCCTCGGTGAGGCCCGGCGGGTACCCTGTCAACAACGTTTCCACTCACTGTACCCATCAAGGCACATTCCACCCCGGGAGAACCGATCTCGCTCCGAAAAGGCGTCAGAGGTCTCTGTCGCAGCGACACGCCTCACTCTGCCGCCGCGACAGAGCATTTGTAGATTTGACACAGTCGTCTGTCATCGTTGCGAGGCCGTCAGGACTGGTCGTTCGAGCGCTCGACGCATCAGGACGACCCCGTTCATCTCCGTTTGAGCCTGGTATTGTTACGGTTTGGAGATGCACGGAACGCTGTACCGTGCTACAGCTCGTGTGGTAAAAGCGGCTATACGACCCTCACCAAGAGACCGCTTTTCCTGGACCCACCCCGCGAACCGTCGAGGTCTTCGCCGCCGGTTGTCCCCTCTGCGACGATGTGGTGGAGCAGGAGCTCACCCTCGCCTGTGGCTCTTGCGACGTGCGTGTCGTTTCTTTGCGGGAAGAGACGGGCGCGCGCCGGGCTGATACGGAATCCATCCGATCACGTCTGAGTGCTGGAGGAGGGGGTCCCCCCGAATGAGCGGCGCTTCCCCTGAACGGTCCAACGTAAAACCGTCGAACGTGGAACGTTATGAGGAGGAATGTACAGTCACCCAGGGAAGCATTCTTCTCTCGCAAGCAGACATTTCGAACTGGAGAGGATATGAGAGGCTCGTTCACGTATCAGTAGGTGGAGCCCGCTCGCTCCTCGGCCCCCACATTTCGCGAGCTCCGTCTCCGTCCGGGAATAGTACGAGCGCATTCCGGCCGAGTCGTCTCGCCCCGTTCGCGTTCCGCTTCGGCCTCCTCTGAGTTGGGCCTCGTCCGATGAGGGGCCAACCCGTTACTCCATGCGGTCGTCCCCCCCATCGGAATCGTCGAGATACGTGTCACCGCCCCCGGAGTCGTCGAGATACGTATCGTCGCTGGACTCGTCCAGGTACGTCCCCTCGCCCTCGTCCCCCCCTGCCCAGTATGCCGTGACGTAGTCCGAATGGTCGTAGCGATTGTTGTCGCGCCCAATGTAGCAGTACTGCTTGTGCTTCCGGGCCCACTGGATGGCTTGTCGCACCTCCCCGCGCGTCGCGAGTGTGAACAGGCGGACGGACCCGTCGGTGACCACGAATGCGCGTCCTTTCTTTTCGGAGCGAAGCCGGTCCTGATTGTAAGAGTGGCAATCCGCCGGTGGGGGCATCTCGACGTCCACGTCGGAGCGCCCCTTCCAGTATTCGACGACCTCGCCCCGCCCGCTGTCTCGACCGATGAAGCAGTGGTGCTCGTGTCGAGCGGCGACGGCGGCCACCCGCTCGGCTGCCTTCCGGCTGGCCGCCATCGCGAGACGATGTTCGCCGTCGGTCACGAGAAAGTCGCCCCGCCCCTCGTCTACGACCCGCACGTTCTCCGACTGAATGGGGACACAATCCTCGGGCGAAACGGACAGTGCGTTGGCCCCTTCGGCGGCCTGCAGGCCCCCTGCTCCCAGGCCCCACACGAGGAGGGCGACAATGATCCAGGTGAGGCGGCTCGCGAACAGAGCATCAAGTTGCCTCGAAAGCGGAATTGTCATGGCAGAAATGGGTAGTGATGCGGAGGAACGGCGAGAACGGGCTCCGTAGAAGATGGAGGATGTTTGTAAACGAAGGCCTCCCGAAAGATTCGACGGAGCGGCTGGA
>CAZSBW010000197.1:0-5676 GCA_964604815.1 uncultured Salinivenus sp.
GAACGTCTCCAGCGATCCCATTCTCGCGGCGGACGTCAAGGGCGCGCTGGATTAATGCGCTACGGTGCCCGAACGTCCACGACGACGGGCAAGTGGTCGGACGCCGTATCGGTGTCTTCCCTCTGCAATCCGTGAGTTTGCAGAACCTCGTCGGAGAGAACGGGCGTGTAAAGCACGAACTCGTGCACCGCGTCGAGCACGCTGTCGGTGAGATACGCGTAATCGAGGCGGCCCGGCGGGAAGGAGCTCCCGGTGTCGATCCAGGTCGTGTGCATGGGCGACTGGGCCTGTCGGGGATTGGTGTCGAGCAGATCGGAATGGTCCCAGTCCGGCTTCGCCGAGGCCCCGAAGTCGTCATTGTGGATAATCTCGCCGGTGCGCAGCGTCTGGGGCTGCTGCGCGTCCCCCACGAAGTTCATGTCCCCGAGAATTGCGATCGGGGTTTGCGGCTCCACGCCGAACGGTCCCTCGCCATTTTTGACGGTGCGCATGAAGGCCGCCACGCCGTCCACCACTCGCTGCCGCTGCGCATCACTGGACGGCTCCCCCTCCTCCGGCCCGTAGTTGCAGCACGGCGGATGCATGTTGATCACCACGAGCCGGCTGCCCAGCGCCTCCTGCGCGTCGAGAAGAAAGGCCCCGCTCTTATAGTCGCCGTATCCGGGAATGGTGTGCGAATCGACAATGGAGAAGCGGCTGCCGAGCACAAGGTCGCGGCCCTTCTTTTCCCAGTTCCACTCCTCGGCCAATCCAAGTTCTCCTTCCGCAACCGTCTCGACGCGGTCCGCCGTTTGGTCGTAGACTTCCTGAAAGGCAATCACGTCGGGTCCAATCGCATCGAGTATGCGCTCGTAGCTCGGCCGGCGGTCCTCGATGAAGAGCGAATTGAGCTCACGGTCAAAATTATTGACGGCGTTGTAGGACGCCAGTCGCACGTCCGACGCGCTCGGACGATCGAGGGACGGCGCCTCCAGCTCCACCGTCTCGTCCGAGAACGTGTACCCGACCCCGCCCGCCCCGTCCGGCAGCCGGTCCCCTTTCGTCGAAAGGGCCACGCGCAGGCTGTCGCCTTGAAAGAGCGCCGCCGAGTCGCCGGGCGTGGCCGCCCGATCCAGTGCAATTTCGAACACGTCCGACCGAACGGTCGGGAGCGAGGCGAGGCCCACGTCCGCGTGCTCCACCTCGGTGCCCTCGAAGCGACCGGTCCGTTCGCCGGACGTCCAGACCAGCTCGGCCCCCACCCCGAGCGTGTCGCGGCCCGTCGTCGAATTGTCGTCCGTGTCCAGATACAGCGTCAGATCAGAGTCCTCCTGCAAACTGATAGCCTGACTCAGCTCGACTCGCAGGAAGAAGTGGTGCTCGCTGTGGGCCGTCCAGAGCCGCTCGATGCCCACCTCGGTCCCGTCGCCCGTATCGGCGTGCCGCGCTGGAAGCGATTCCCAATCGTCCCCCTCCCCGTCCACGTAGATCTGAGCGGGCTGCGACGGATATGCGTCTCGATCCCCTTCGTCGCTCGTCCCCCCACAGCCGATGATGACGAACAGGACTGTGAGCAGGATCGACATTGACCAGCGAAACGACATGGAGGGAACGGGGATCGCAAAAAGAGCATGTAAAAGGATCGAGTTCGACATATCGCACTCTCCGAATGGTGTTCGGAGAACGCCTCCTCACCGGCCGGTTTGGTCTCCGATTCATCCAAACGTCCATCCGTCCCGCATTCACCAACGACGGTTTCCTCCATGCAAACCATCTGGCTCGCCCGTCACGCCAACCGGCAGGACTTTGCCGATCCCAACTGGGCGGCGACCGCCGACCGACCGCATGACCCCGGCCTCGCCCCCGACGGCCACGAGCAGGCCCAGCGGCTGGCGCGCCGCATGGCCGCGCTCGACGTGGACCGCATCCTGTCGTCCCCGTTTCTGCGGGCGGTAGAGACGGCCTGTCCGGTGGCCGAGGCCACCGACGAGCCCGTTTATCTGGAGCCCGGCCTCGGCGAATGGCAAAATCCGGACTGGTTCGAAACCCTGGCTGAGACGCTGCCCCCATCGACCCTCGCCGACCGCTTCGATCCGGTGACGCCCAACCATCGGCCCTGCCGGGCGCCCACCTTCCCTGAGTCCCGACACGAGTCGCTGGCCCGCATTGGGGCCACCGGCCAGCGCCTCGCCGAGCGGTTTTCGACCGAAACGCTACTGCTGGTGGGACACGGGATGACGGTGCTGGGCGTGCTACACGGCCTCATCGGCCGCGACGTGCCCGATCCGGGCTGCCCCCTCACCAGTCTCACAGAGGTGATTCACCAGAACGGCGAGTGGACCATCCGCCTCCGCAACGACACGAGCCACCTCGAAAACGGCATCCGCGCCGCTGATCGGCTGGCGTAAGGAGAGAGATCTCAGATGCTGGGGATCCGGATCCTGGGAATCTCTGTGACGTTTTGAGATTAATTGCCGGACGTGCTTCCCTGCGCAGCCTGCCTCGAAGAACCGAAAGAAAGACCGGTCGGCCTCGAAGAAACGGCCGCCCGGACGCCTGTCGGAACGAAACGACCGAAATTTCTCATGTTTGAGCGGCAGTGAGTTTGAGAATGGGGATCTAGATCCTCGTCAGCGGAGAGAAGACAGGCGTCAGGCCGTTTCTTCACAGGGACTCCCTGCGGGTCATCCTCTGGGCCGTGATCGTTTTTGTGCATTTTTGTATCGAGACAAAAATGCACACCCACTCCCGAAGAGAGCAACATCGTACTGCGGTTAATCTCATAATCCTACACGGATTCCCGGGACCCCGTTGCGCTATCAGCGGAGATCGTCTGCAGAAATCTAATCACGTGTCAGTATGTCCTATCCTGTTCCCAAGAACGAGCCCGAGCGCCTCAAGGCGATCGAGCGGCTTAACATTCTGGACACGGAGCCGGAAGAGCCGTTCGACCACATTGCGGAGACGGCGAAACGGGTCTTCGACGTCGAGTACTCGGCCGTGAGCCTAATCCCGGCCGAGCGGCAGTGGTTTAAGGCCCGTTGCGGCATTGATTTTGGCGAGACCGAACGGGAGAACGCCTTCTGCACCCACGCGATCGCCGCCGGCGAGATGCTCGTCGTGGAGGATACCACGAGCGACGAGCGGTTTGGCGATAATCCGCTCGTCGTCGGTGAACCGAATATTCGCTTCTACGCCGGCGTTCCCCTCACGGTGGAGGGCCTCGACGTCGGGACGCTCTGTATCTTCGACGATGCTCCTCGTACCTTCACGGAGAGCGACCGGGAAATCCTCGCTCGGCTTGCTAGGATCGCGACCGTACTGCTGGAGGCCCGTCTACGAACGTACCAAGTGAGCTATCTCACCGCGGCGCTCGAACAGGTTGACGAACCTGTCTTTATCCTTGAAGGCAATCCGGAAGCTCCCTCCAACGCCGAAATCGTCTGGACCAACGAGGAATACACCCGGTTGGTCGGCCGAGAGCCTGACGAGCTAGCGGGAACCACTCCCTGGATCTTCGAGAACCTCGAAGAGGGATCGGAGCTAGAGTCTCGCGTCCGCCGGGCCCTGCAATCGGGAACGCCGGTGCGCGGGGAAACCTCGGGCCAGAACGAAACCGGTGAGGCGTATTTTTTGGCCTGGCTCGTGGCTCCCGTACGGGAGGAAAACGGCCAGATCACCCACTGGGCATCGGTCCTACGGGACGTTACGGACCAGAAAGTCCGCGAGAGCCAGCTTGAGTACCAGGCCAACCACGATCCGCTGACCGGTCTCCTCAACCGGTCGGCGATCGAGGCCCGGATTGAGGCGATTCTCGAGTCGAAGGAAAGCGGCGGCGCCCTTCTGTATCTCGACCTCGACCGATTCAAACAGGTAAACGATACGCTGGGCCACAGCGCCGGCGACGAACTTCTGCACAAAGTCGCCGTCGTTCTGAGCAATCTCGTCCGGGAGCAAGACGCCGTCGGGCGCATAGGGGGCGACGAGTTCGTGGTGTGTTGCGCTGCTCCCATCGATGAAGGCACGGCCGAAGCCCTTGCCAAACGCATTAGAGAAGCGTTCGACCAACCGTTTACGGTTCAAGGGGAGCAGCTAGGCGTCGGGTGCAGCGTGGGGCTTGTTGCTGACATTTCGGCCTATGAGACTGCGGAGGCGGCCCTGGGAGACGCCGACGTTGCGATGTACGAGGCGAAGCAGGCACCCGACCGGACAGTTGTGACGCACAACTCGTCGATGTCGAAAGATGCCGAGCAGCGCCGCCGGCTTGACCCGCTTTTTCGCGACACCGACGAGGCGGAGGGCTTCGAGACGTTTCTTCACCCGATCGTGGCCCTCGCGGACGGCACCCTCGCCGGGTTTGAGGTGCTTGCCCGCTGGCGGCGCGAGGACGGGACGCTTGCTTCTCCGGCGTCGTTCCTCGACATCGCCGAGGAGACCGGTTCGATTGTCTCCATTGGGCGGCAAGTCATTGAAGGAGGCTGCCGAACCCTGCAACGGCTCCGACGGGACACGGCGGTTGACCTTTCGGTCACGCTTAGCGGCAACTTTTCGCGACGGGAGTTTTTTCAGACCGAGACCTACGACTTCATCGAGGACCTGCTTGATACCTACGACCTTCCCGCCGAGAACTTCACGATGGAAATTACCGAACGGCTCGCGGAAGAAGGTTCCGACTCCCGCCCTGAATCGGTCCAAAAACTTCGTTCGCTGGGCATCAACATGGAAATCGACGACTTTGGAACGGGCTATTCCTCGCTGCACACCTTGCTGCAGTTCCCGGCCGATGGGCTCAAGCTTGACAAGGGACTGACTTCAGAGATCACGTCGGGGAATCCGGGGTACAATGTCGCCCGCTCGGTCGTAGAAATGGGGCACTCGCTGGACATGTACGTGACCGCCGAAGGAATCGAAACCGCCGAGCAGCTCTCAGCCCTTCGCGAGATGGGCTGCCACTATGGACAGGGCTATCTGTTTTCTCCTCCCGTTTCGGCCGGCGACGTGGGCGTTCTGGCAGAACGCTTTCCCCTAGACGTGTCGGACTCGTAGCTTCGTCACCGAGGGCCGTTCTGGCCCGCTCGGCTTTGCTTTTCCTGGATCGCACCACTCGCTCGGTTCCCATGCTGATTTCAGAACAGGAATCATTTGACGATGCGGCCGTTCTCCTGGCAATCGAGCATGGTCCGAGCGCCGAACTTCTCGCTAACCGGTTGGAGCGTCGCGGCGTCAATACCGACCGCGTACAGAACGGAAACGACGTTCTCGACTTCATGCGGGAGAAGGCCCTCGACGTGATCGTGGCCCAGACTCGCCTTCCAGGACGCACGGGAATCGAGCTGGTGCGTCAAGTTCCGTACCTTGATCCCGCGGTGGTCCTGATTGGACGTGACGGGAACGACGATGAAATTGTCCGCGGCCTCAAGCTCGGGGCGGCCGACTACATCACGCGCCCCTTCTCCCCGAAGGTCGCTGCCATGCGCGTTCTCCGATTTGTCAAGATGCCGGTCTCTCCGTCGGCTCCGTCCACGAATTGAGCCAAGTCCTCTGCCCGTGCTCTCTCTTTTCGCCGTTCTCGGGGACTCTTGGTTCAGCGACCGTTGGGGGGACCGCCCCGAGCGTGGATTCGTGCCGGCCGTGTTGCTTTTCAGGACTTACGCAAATTACGGGCACGTCATTCCGGACTCGATCCGGAATCTCCCA
>CAZSBW010000198.1:0-5673 GCA_964604815.1 uncultured Salinivenus sp.
GCGGCGCCAACCGCGCCTTCCGCGAAAGCCTGCGGGCGGTGGGCTGGAGCCTGCTGCTGAGCCTGCTTCTGGTCTACCTCATTCTCACCGCCCAGTTCGAGCGCCTGCGGCAGCCCGTCGTGATCCTGGCCGCCGTGCCGTTGGCCGCTGCGGGCGTGGCTGTCGTTCTGTGGCTCACCGGGCAGACGATCAACCTCATGAGCCTCACCGGCTGCGTGGTGCTGGTCGGCATCGTCGTGAACGACGCCATCATCAAGGTCGACTTTATCAATCAACGCCGTGAGCGGAGTGAGGAAGTGGTCTCCGGGCCGCGGCGGGAGCGGGGAATGCCGCTTCGCGAGGCGATTGAAGCCGCCGGACGAGCGCGCTTCCGGCCCATCCTCATGACGACGCTCACGACGGCGCTGGGCCTGCTGCCGCTGGCGCTGGGGTGGGGGGCCGGGGCCGAGTTGCGCGCGCCCCTGGCCATTGCCATCGTCGGCGGCCTGCTCAGCGCGACGGTGCTTACGCTGATTGTCGTGCCGGTGCTCTATCAGGTCGTGGCAGAACGGTAGTCTTTTTTCCCCACTCCAACAATCTTCTTCTTCTCCAAAACCTCTGTGTCAAGTGCTGATCCTGACCATGCGTGACTGGTGCAGCGGTCTCTTCGCAATGTGTCTGGGGGCGCTCGTTTTGAGCGGGTGCGCCGACGACGCCGAGTCGGACTACGGCGACTGGACCGTGCAGGAGGAGGACCTCGCCCTCACCGAGGACCTGCGCGTGAGCGAGACGGAGGCCTTCTACTTCGGAAGAATCGCGGATATTGCCGTGCGGGACGATGGACAGATGGCCGTGGCCGATCCGGAGGCGAACAATGTGAAGGTACTGGCCCCTGACGGCTCACTCGTTCGTGTCCTCGGCCAAGAGGGGGAGGGGCCGGGAGAGTTTCAACGGGTCCGCACCGTACAATGGGCACGAGGCGATTCCCTCTTCGCCTTCGACCCCGCGGCCTCCCGGCTGACTGTATTTGCTCCGTCGGCTCCCCATCCGCGGGAGCGGACCCTCGCGGTCTCCCGTGAGGACGGATTTCCGGTTCGCGTACACGCATTCGACGCTAGACTCGTCGTTGAAGTCAGTCGTCGGGTGCCTCCATCCGACGGCGAGCCCCGTTACCGACGGGTTCGGATTCTGCGTGAAACGGGCGTACCGGGGGACACGCTGTTCACGGCTCGTCGTCAACGGAGCGTGGTGATCTCCAATGATGGCCAGTTCATGTTTCGACCTGTGCCCTTCGGACACGAGTCCGTGATTGCGCGCGGTCCGGACGGCCGACTGTACGCGGGTTGGCAAGACAGTTTGCACATCGTCGCCCAGGGGCTAGACGGGTCTTCGGAGGTGAGGGCCGATGTCCCCGCTCCTGAGATTCCACTCCCTAACGCAGCGCGCGATTCGGCGCTCGCCCAGATTGAAAACAGCGAGATGCGACAGGCCGCGGCGTCCGCGATGCCCGAGACTCGATCGGCCTTCACGGACCTCGTCGTTGCTGACGACGGGCAGTTGTGGCTGAAGCGCCCTACGGAGGACCCCGACGCCGACACGGCCCCGTGGTGGGTGCTCGATCCAGACGCAAAGACGATCCGGGAGGGGCAGCTGCCGGCGGAGGTGGATCTGGAGGTCGTGCGGGACGGGAAGGTCTACGGCACAACCACGACTGAGATGAGGGCTCCCGCCCTGGTGCAGTATCAGGTAGTCCCGAACACTTGATTCACCGGTTCCCTCTGCCGGCTCTCCAAAAGTGCCCGATCATCAAGCCACTGGCCTCCCCCTGCGCCCGCTCCCTAACTTGGAATGAATGATCTGAAATTAATAGGTTTGGATGCTCCAGACGAGCCTCGCACTCTTGCCTCTTCATCCCCCTCAGTGTCCATGTCGGTTTCCTCTCACGTCCGCTCGCTTGTTCTTTCGTGCTCGCTCGCGCTGACCCTTCTCGGCCTGCTCGGCTGTGGATCCGACACCCAGGAAGACCGTCCGGCGGCCTGGAGCATCCAGAAGGATACCCTCCAGCTCCGGGAGACTCTCCGCATCAGCGAGACGGCGGACTACTACTTCGGACGCATTGCCGACGTGGCCGTTGCGGAGGACGGGCGCATCTACGTCGCCGACGTTGAAGGTCCTCACGTGAAGGTGCTCTCGCCCGACGGGACGCTGCAGGACACAGTGGGCACGCAGGGGGACGGCCCCGGCGAGTTTCAGCATCCACTCAAACTGTCAGTGGCGCGGGGAAGCTCGCTCTATGTTCTGGACGGGGCCGACGGCCGCGTGCACGTCTTCACGCCTGAAGGCGCGTTCGAGCGGATGTTCCGGCCCGACAGCGACCAGGGCTTCCCCATCGACATGATGATTCCCGACGGGACCGGGGCGAGCCCCGACAAAGCGATTTTCTTTGTGTATTCGCCGGGGGCCCGGGCCGTGGTTCAGGAAGACGCCCAGATGGCCGTGCGGACCGTTCGCCCGGAGGGAACGATCGACGGCACGCTCCTCACCACCCCGCCCTATCGCATGACCTCGAAGACGCTCGGGAACGGCGGAAAGTTGTTCCTGAACGTCCCGCTCACGCCCCGCCCCCACTATGCCCTCGGCCCGACGGGACGCGTGCACTATGCCTATGGAGACAGCCTAAACGTCACCGCCTACGACGCGACCGGTAAGCCCGAGCGTACGGTCCGCGTGCCCTTCGAGTCGACGCCCCCCGTCACCGACGACGAGATTGCCGACGCGCTCGCGGACCGCACCCGCGGCAAGGAACAGGTGCGAAGCCAAATTCCCGATTCGAAGCCGGCGTTCACCCAGTTCCTCGTCGATGGCGACGGACGGTACTGGTTCGGGCGGCCCACGGCCAATCCCGACAGCACGGCGTGGTGGGTGGCGGCGCCGGAGACGAAGCGGGTAATGACCGGCACGTTGCCGTCCGAGGTACGGATCCTGACCATGCAGAACGGCCAGGCCTACGGACGGATGAAAACGGAAGCAGGGGCCCCCGCGCTCATCCGCTATCAAGTCCAGACCTCCGAATAGAGGATATCGCTTTTGCGGCTATGCATCCGAATTAGCGCTGCTCCACTGTATGCCCAACCGTACCCCGAAATCAATGATCGCTTCGACTCGCCTCTCTTCCGCTTTCGCCATTGTTGTGCTTGCCCTCGTCCTGGCAGGCTGCGGCTCGAAGGAGGGGCCCAGCCTCGGCGACTGGACGCTCAAAACAAACGACCTCACGCTCACCGAAGACCTGCGCGTGAGCGAGACAGCGGCCTTTTTCTTCGGGACCATCGCCGATATGGACGTGACGAGCGACGGGCGCATCGTCGTGGCCGACCGGGACGCCAATCACCTGAAGATACTCCGGCCGGACGGCACCCTGCTCGACACGTTGGGCGGGCCAGGCGAAGGGCCAGGGGAGTTTCAGATGCTGAGCAGTCTTCAGGCGACGCGGGGCGATTCACTGTACGCCTACGACGTGATGCACTCCCGGCTCAGCGTCTTTGGCCCGGACGCCCCCTACGCCCCCGAGCGATCGGTCAGCATATCCCAGGAGGAGGGACGAGTGAGTCGGATGTGGGTCCTCGAGGACGGATTTTTGGGACTCCACGCGGCGACGGCCCCCCCGACGGATCCGACCGAGCCGCGCTACGCTCCCCTCTACCGCTACGACCCGGACGGCACGCCCCGCGACTCGGTTGCCCGGTGGCGACTGGGGCAGCTGGTCGTTCACCGGTATGAGAACGGAGGATTCACGGCAGAATCGCTCCCCTTTGGTCGATCGTCGGAATTGTCGATTGGGCCCGACCGGCGCCTCTACACGGGCTGGACCGATGCCCTCACGGTGCACGCCTATGGGCCGGACGGGACGGTCGACACGGTGGCCGCCGTACCGGCGGAGCCTCCCCCCGTAAGCGACGCCGAGCAAGAGGCGGCGCTCGCGGACATCGACAGCGACGAGTTGCGGGCAACTGCAAAAAAATACATGCCGGACACAAAGCCGGCCTTCACGGACCTCGTCGTCGCTGCTGACGGGCAGCTCTGGGTGAAGCGCCCTACGGAGGATCCCGACGCCGACACGGCCCCGTGGTGGGTGCTCGACCCGGACGCGAAGACGATCCGGGAGGGGCAGCTGCCGGCGGACGTGGACCTGGAGGTCGTGCGGGACGGACAGGCCTACGGCACGACCACGACGGAGGCGGGCGCGCCCGCCGTGGTGCGATACACGCTCGACCGTGAAACGTAAATCGATTGACTTCCAGCAAGTAGAGTGACACCATGCCCTCCTATCCAGCGAAGCATCTCGCTTTTTCGGTCGTCTGCGTCTTCGGCCTTTTCTTCACCGGGTGCGGAGACGCGAGCAATGGGCCGCGTTACGGGGAATGGACCCTGGCCGAAGATTCGATTCAGCTCACCGAAACCCTTCGCGTAAGCGAGACGGAGGCCTTCTTCTTCGGGGCTATTGCCGGGCTGGACGTCACGAGCGACGGCCACATGGTCGCGGCCGACCGGGAGGCCGGCAACCTCAAAGTCCTCCGCCCGGACGGAACCCTCCTTGACACCCTTGGACGCCCCGGGCAAGGACCGGGGGAGTTTCGGGGGCCTACGTCGGTCGACGTCGCCCGGAACGACTCGGTCTACGTGTTCGACAATCGCCCGGACCGACTCACCGTGTTCGCCTCGCCCCCGTCCGTCGAGCGGGTCCGGTCGGTGGTCATCAGCGGAGATGGGGGCAACCCGGTGGACGTCCGGGTGCTGGGCGACCGTCTCGTGGGAAAAGTCACGCCGGGCTACACTCGGAAGGAAGGGCTCCATCGTCCTTCGCCGAACACGTGGCACCTCCTCGACGGAACGAACATGGGGGGCGATTCCCTTTTGCGTGTGCGGCGGCGGAACGTCGCGACCTCGTTCGGCGGCTCGGGCGCGGCCATCGCCTACCTTCCGTTCGGGCGCGTGACGCAGATGGCTCCTGGACCCGATGGCCGCCTCTACCACGGCTTCACCGACAGCCTCCGGATCCGCGCCACGTCGCTCGAGGGGCGCACAGAGACCATCGCGACCGTCCCGGCGCCGCCGGTCCCGGTAACGAAGGCCGAGCGCGACTCCACCCTGGAACCAATTCCCGCCAAGATCCGACGTCCGATTGAGTCAGCATTTCCCGAGACCAAACCCGCCTTCACGGCCCTCGTCGTCGGCGACGACGGGCGGCTCTGGGTGCGGCGCCCCCCGAAAGGACCTGACGCTCCAGCGACATCCTGGTGGGTCCTCGATCCGGAGACGAAGACGATTCACGAGATCCAGTTGCCGACGGAGGTGGACCTGGAGGTCGTGCGGGACGGCAACGCCTACGGCACCACCAAAACCGAGATGGGCGCCCCGGCGGTGGTGCGGTATCGAATTGAGTAGATACGCAGAAATACTTTAATTCATGAGTCATCCCGAAAGGGTTCGAGGACATATTCTGAGCGACCGAGGCCATCCAGACGGCCACGACCGAGCCAATCTGTGTGACTTTTTGAGATTAATTACCGGACGCGGCCCCGATGAAGAGCGCCTCGAAGAAGCGACAGAAAGCCCCTCCGGCCTTGAAGAAAATCGCGCTCGGGCGAGAGCGGAGGTAGGGAATCTCAGATTCCCAGAACGGCTGAAATCCTCATT
>CAZSBW010000199.1:0-3690 GCA_964604815.1 uncultured Salinivenus sp.
CAGTGGAGCCGACGGTCTCGCCAGCGATTTTCTTCGCAGCCGTGATCTTTTTCGTTCATTTTTGGATCCAGCCAAAAATGGACACCAGGCCAAGGAAAGGGGCAAGATTCCACGATACAGTCCCCGGCTTTCGATAGAAAACCGATGACGTCCCGTGGATAATCTCGCAACTCCACACAGATCGGTGGAAACCCATTCACGTATCAGTAAATGGACCAGAGACGGAAGGTCGACACGCCGACCGTTGCGGGTCTGCTTCGGTCGGGCGGTGAGTCCGAGAACAGCTCCGACGAGTGTTTTCGGAGCGTGAGGTTACGAGAAAATTGGGAAGCGGGAGATGAAACGAGAGGGAGGATCCTTCTTCGACTTTGTTACAGAGTAAGGATGCGTCTGTCTCTGTCGGACAACTTCAGTCTTGCTGTCGTATCGTTTGCACAATACCAGCAGGTGGAACGTACGGTTTTTGACCAGGTCCTCTTCACGTTTTCGCGATCGCGATGCGCAGCTTTCTTCCTACCACACCCGTTCGGCGATGGAGACGGCTGATTGTGTTGGCCGGCCTGCTTGCGATGGTCGTCCAGGCGGCCTGGGGGCAAACGGCCGATCTCACCGAGCACTACGTGCAGCGGCAGTGGACGACCGACGACGGGCTCCCGGTCAACTCGGTCAACGACATCGAGCAGACGGCGGACGGCTACCTGTGGCTCGCCACCTACGATGGACTCGTGCGATTCGACGGGGTGGACTTCAAGGTTTTTCGGTCGGGGCAGCACGAGGGCCTTCCGAGCAGTCGCATCACGAGCCTCCACGTACGGTCGGACGGCATCTGGATGCGCACCGAATCGTGGCACCTCGTCCGGTTTCGGGACGGCACGTTCACGACGGTTGGCAAGGCGGTCGACTGGTTCCACGAAGGGAAGAACGGCCGGTTGTGGAAAGCAAACGATAGGGGGGCGTGGGTGTACCGAGACGGTGCATTTGAGCTTGTCGTCGAGGAGGACATTCAGGTTCTGCGGACTGAGCCTGACAGCACGCTGTGGATGGGGACCGGGGATCATCGGCTGTGCCGCCGTCCGCCGGGGGAACGCATGCAGTGCCGAACGGACATCGATGGGCATATCGAAGACTTCCACTACGACCGGGAGGGACAGCTCTGGGTGGCAACGTCGGAGGGGTTGTATCGGCGCACGTCAGGAGGGCGCATGCAGCGTGTGGCGA
Organism: uncultured Salinivenus sp.; assembly: GCA_964604815.1. Classification (GTDB taxonomy): domain Bacteria; phylum Bacteroidota; class Rhodothermia; order Rhodothermales; family Salinibacteraceae; genus Salinibacter. Next base: position 1,219 of record CAZSBW010000199.1, read on the forward strand.
TGGTCGAGGGGGACATCTGGGATCTTGACCTAGATCGAGCGGGACGAATTTGGGTCGGGACGGACGAGGCACTGTACCGCTGGGCGGAGGGGAGGCTCAAGGCCCTTCCCGCAACGGATTCCCAGGGCTCCATAGCGGTCCGGATGGTCGAACCGAACGCAGGGGACTGCCTGGTCTCCGCGCGGGAAGGCATTTTTCGATGCAAAAACGACCGGCTCGTTCAGGTTGCTCATCGGCACGTCTCGCCCTCCTCAATGCGGAAGGAAGCGGCAGGAGTCGGGACGCGGGGAAAAGATCGGGAGACCGCCCGCGATAACGTCCGGCGGGGACGGACGCCTCTCCTTGAAGCGGAAGCGATGGGCGAAGCCTTGCTCGTGGATCGGGAAGGCAACATGTGGCTCGGGACGGACGGAAGTGGGCTCTTCCGCTTCACTGGTTCTCCCTTTACCATCTACGGCGAAGCCGAAGGACTGGCAAGCGGCAACGTGTATCCGATTGAGCAGCGTCGAGGCGGAAGCGTGTGGCTGGGCACGCTTGGGGGTGGGGTGGCGCGCGTCGGGACGTCCGGCGAGGTGACAACCTACCGCCCGTCGAAGAATGGGATCGTGTTCGACAACGTGTGGTCCTTGCACGAGGATCGGTCCGGACGGCTCTTGATGAGCGGTGCGGGAGGGATACTCTGCCAATTTGAGAATGGGGAATGTGCGTGGCCTACGGCTCAAAGTCCCTTTCAGAGTCGCGTTCTCGCCATCCACGAGGACCGCCGCGGTCGCCTGTGGGCCGGGTCGGAAGATGGGGGACTGTATCGGTGTGACAGCAACTGTCTCGCGGAGCCCAGGGCTTGGACCCAGTACGTCCCGAGCAAAAGCACTCTGGCGTCCGAAGAGGCTCGCAGGGTTCAGGACGCAGAAATCAGTCGCCTTCCTCACAGCTACGTTCGGGTGATCCACGAGACGCCCGAGGGCACGATCTGGGTGGGCACCAACGGGGGCGGCGCCGCCCGGTACGAGGAGGGCCGGTTCACCCCGCTTACCGTCGAGGACGGCCTCTCCTCCAATCTAATCCGCGACCTCTACCAGGACACGACCGCCGGCGGCGCGGCGAACGTCCTCTGGGTAGTGACGGAGGACAAGGGACTCAATCGGGTGGAGCTACACCCGTCCGACACGGCCCTCGTCTCGTCGGTCACGACGTATCGGAAGAAAGATGGGCTCTACGCCAACTCCATTCATCAGATTCTCTCGGACAATCGGGGGCGGTTCTGGATCAGCAGCAACCAAGGCATCTTCTGGGTCCGGAAATCGGAACTGGAGGCTTTTTCCCGGGGTGAGATCGATCAGATCCAGTCCATTTCGTATACCGAGAAAGAGGGTCTGCGGAGCCGGGAGGCAAACGGGGGCGTGCAGCCGGCGGGGCTCCGGGCCCGCGACGGTCGGCTTTGGTTCCCGACGCAGGAGGGAGCGGCGGTCATCGATCCGTCCACGGTCCCGACCGAGATTCCGCCGCCGCCCGTGCACGTCGAGGCCGTTACGAGCGACGACAGCGTGCTGACGCGGCAGCTGGATCGTCCGGTGCGCCTTGCGGCCGACCAGCGAAATTTTGAGATCCGGTACACGGGCATTCGGCTCTCGAATCCGGAGGGGGTTTCTTTTCGGTATCGCCTCGCAGGTCTCCAGTCGAAGTGGCAGAACATAGGCGGACGTCGTCAGGCCTTCTTTACGAACGTGCCGCCGGGGACGTACACGTTCGAAGTGGCGGCGCAGGTACAGGGCGGGGCCTGGAGCAAAGCCCCGGCCCAGCTCGCCGTTACGGTCGCCCCTTTCTTCTACGAAACGTGGTGGTTCTACGGGCTGTGCACGCTCGTGGTGGGTCTGACTGGGATCGGCGCCGCGCGGTACTGGTTCTACCGGAAAAAACGGCGGGAGAAGCGGCTGCGGCGAAAGGTGGAGGAGCGGACCGAAGAGCTCCGAAAGAAAAGCGCCCAGTTGGAGGTTCTTTTCGAGCGCTCTCCCGACATGATCAAGATTCACGACGCGGAGGGGAACGTGCTTCGGGCAAATCCTCGCTATTTCGAAGAGATGGGCTACAGCGAGGAGGAACTCATCGGCATGAAGGTCTGGGAGCTCGATCCGTCGATCAGCCCGCAGAAGGCCGCCAAGCTGTGGGAGCAGATGGAGGTCGGAGACCGCCATCGGTTTGAGAGCATCCTGCAGCGCAAGGATGACTCAACGTTTCCCGTTGAGGTGCATATCCGGTGCCTACAGCTGGACGGAGACGATCAGTTTGTGGCCATCTCCCGAAACATCACTGAGCGGAAGAAGGCTGAGCGAAAGCTGGAGCAGGAAAACGAGCGGCTCGGCCGGCTCGACGAGATGAAGTCCCGCTTCTTTGCCAACGTGAGCCACGAGCTGCGCACGCCGCTCTCGCTGATTCTCGGCCCCGTTCGGCAGATGCTCGACGGCGAGGAGCGGG
>CAZSBW010000199.1:3790-5625 GCA_964604815.1 uncultured Salinivenus sp.
TCCTTTCGAATCTGGTGCGCAATGCCCTCAAGTACACGCCACAGGACGGAACGGTGACGGTGGAGGCGGCGGTGGAGGACGAGGAGGCGCTCGTCCGCGTTCGCGACACCGGGCCGGGCATCCCCGAGGTCGAGCGCGAGCGGCTCTTCGATCGCTTCTATCGCGGGGCCGGTCGGGCGCAGACGGGGGGCACGGGCATCGGCCTGGCCCTCACGAAGGCGCTGGTAACGCTGCACGAAGGAACCATCGAGGTCGATAGCACGGTCGGGGAGGGCAGCACGTTTGCCGTGCGATGGCCCGCTACGCTCGAGGCGCCCGACACGTCCGGGGAGGAGCCGGAGGCGGAGGCCGGCGCGGATGCTCTCTTGGAACCGGTCGGCGACCGAGGAATCCCCCCCGAGGAGGCATCCGTCGCGCCGGCGTCCCCGACGAACGGGGAGCGTGCTCCCGACGGCTCCCCCCCGACCGCCGACGAGGCACCCGCAGACCGGACGACCGTTCTCGTGGTCGACGACAACGCCGACGTGCGCCGCTACGTGCGACGCCTGCTGGAGCCGCACTACCGGGTTCTGGAGGCCGAAAACGGGAACGAGGGCCTCAAACGGGCGCGGTCGGCCCTGCCGGACCTGGTGGTCGCCGACGTGATGATGCCGGAGATGGACGGCTTTGAGATGGTGCGGGACCTGCGGCAGAGCGAGCGCACGGACTGCATCCCCGTCGTGATGCTCACCGCGCGGGCCGAGGAGGCCGACCGGGTGGAGGGGCTGGAGGGCGGGGCGGAGGCCTACGTGACGAAACCCTTCGACGCCGATGTGCTGACCGCCCAGGTCGACCGGCTGATTGCCGCGCGCCGGCAGCTGCGCGAGCGGTTTCAAGAAAAGGAAGAGCCGGAGCCCGCCGGGGGGTTGGGCCCCGAGAGCCCCTCTGCCGAACAGCCCGACTCCTTCCGGGAGAGGGTCCGGAACGCCATCGAGGCTCATCTGACCGATCCGGACTTTTCGGTGTCGGAGCTGGCCGAGGAGGTGGGCCTCGCCCGGCGCACGCTGACGCGGAAGGTGAAGGACGAATTTGAGCAGACGCCCAACGATCTGATTCGGGCGGCGCGGTTGGAGCGAGGCGCCGAACTGCTCGGGGAAGACGCCGGGACGATTTCGGAGGTGGCCTACGCGGTCGGGTTCAACAGCCTCTCCTACTTCAGCCGCCGGTTCAAGGAGCACTTCGGCGTCTCGCCGTCCTCCTATCAGGGTAAATCGTAATTACCCGGCTTTACTTTTTTTCCTTTCTCGCGGCGCAGGGCGCCCGTACGCCAACTCTGACGGAAGGCCCTTCACGTCGGGGCCGAGTGAGCCGGAATCGGCACCGGCGCTCAATGTCTCTTTCTTTCGATGTCCCTGTCTTCCCGGGGGAGACTCGCTCGTCTGGAATGGCCCATCTGTACAAAAATTCGTTCCTTCCGTTCAAGCATTTCCGATTCTGTGGGGGTAAACTAAAAAATTTCCCTCTGGCTGGGCATTGGTGGCACGCATAATTGAAAACATTGGCGTTTTGCGTGCAAGCATCTCTTCTCGGCGGCCTTTACCCTCGGGGTACGATATTCGCATACCTTTCCGCCACACTCCCATCAGTCCCATGCCGTTCACCCTGCAGTATCTCGCTCCGGACGTGGTGACGATCGACGCCGGGGAGACCATCGACGTTCGCAACGCAGGCGTCCTCGAAGCGCGGGGCAAGCAGGCCATCGGAGAGGGCGTCCGGCACATCGTCTTTGATCTGACGGAGACGGTGCTCGTGGACTCCGAAGGGATTTGGGCGCTCATCGCGCTGTATCGACGGCT
>CAZSBW010000200.1:0-5620 GCA_964604815.1 uncultured Salinivenus sp.
CGTGGGTGGCGAAGTGCATGCGGCGATACTGGGAGAGCTGCCCGCGCTCGCTCATTGCCCGAATCGTGTCTTCCGATGCCTCCGGCCCGCTGATCACGGTCGAGGAGGAGCCGGAGAGGGTGCCGAGTTCCGTTACCTCTTCCTCAGTCCCCGGCAGATCCGTCCACGTCCGGTAGCCGAGCCGCTGGTAGGTGGGGCGCGGGCTCTTGCCCTGCTCCATCCGGCGGTCCGCGTCCCGCAAAAGCGTGGACGCGTGCGCCTCGGTCGCCACGCGGGTGGAGCCGCCCCGCGCTTCGGCCACGAGGCTTTCGCCGTCTATCTCCACCTCCGGCTTGTAGGCCGCCCCGCCGACGGCGAGAAGCGGTTTCTCGCGTCCGGCGTAATTCCGCTGCTGGAGCTGGCGGCGCACCGTCAGGGACTGCGCGTAGCGGACGCCGGTCTCCTCGACCAGATAAGTGCCTGTCGAATCCCGAAGCGTCTCGAACGGCAGGTAGCCCAGCACCCCGGTCGGAACGGTGATCAGTTCGCTCTTGTCCCCGATTGTGTTGGCAATCGGCTCGACGAGCAGGTTGTGCAGGCGCCGGGAGAGGTCGTTTTGGATCGAGCCAGCGGTTTGCTCGCGGGTCAGGTAGTAGCGGTAGAGGCGAACGATCTCCGCGAGGCTCGGGGTGGTCCCGTCTCCCTGCGAGGAGCCGGCTCCGAGGGCAGCGGTGAGCGGGCCTTTCTTCCGTCGCAGACGATTGAGGCGCGTCGGAAACTCATTCTCAATGGCAGCCCGGACCGTCGAGTCCGGCAGCTCGCGGGCCACGGTCCGGTCGCGGGTGACGACAAAGGCCGTGAGGGGCCGATTCGATCCGGTGTTGGCGTAGAGGAGCGCCGCCTCGTTGGGGCCGAGCGTCCGGCGAAGGTCGCTCACAGAAGGAATAGCGAAGGACGTGTCGCCGGTAGCGGTGCCCGCGAGGCGGTCAGCCAGGAGGCGGGCGCGGGCCTGCTCGATAGAGCGGAGGGTTGAGTCGGAACGACTTGTACGGACGTAGGCCGTTGTAAGGGCCTGATAGGCGTCGATCTGCGTCGAGAGAAGCGAGCGGCGGGCCTCCGGGGAGGTGGCGTTCCGGCGGAGCTTTTCTGTAATCCGTACGGTCTGTTCAAGTGTGTCGATGGCCGATTGAACCCGGTCCTGCGCAAGGTGGAGCGCCCCAATGTTTTCGAGATTTGCTGCAATACTGGGTGGTTGGCCGATTTCTTGATTGATCTGTAGGGCTTCTCGGAAGCGGGCCTGCGCCTCCTTCGGCCGCCCCTGCTCCTGGTGCAGTTCGCCAATTTTGTTTAGGCTGAGGGCGGTTCTTTCGCGATTGCCGACCTCACGGGCGGCGTCCAGTGCCTCCCGATAACGGGCCATCGCCTTCTCCGGACGGCCCAGGTCCCGGTGCGCGTCTCCAATGTTGTTCAGGGTGAGTGGAACGCCAATTCTGCCGCCGATCTCCCGCTCTATTTTTAGCGCCTCGCGGTACCGGGCCAGCGCCTCCTCATACCGCCCTTGCTTCCCCAGAATGGACCCAATGTTTTCTATTGCTGTGGCAACTCCGCCCTTCGCGGACGGCCCGAGTTTACGGAAACCAGCTAATGCTTCACGGTACCGGGCAAGCGCCTCCTCGTAAAGACCCTGGCTCTGATAAACTGCGCCGATGTTGATCAACAATGAAGGGCGCTGATTGCTACGCTCGCGCTCCTGCTGCAGCGCCTGCTTCATGTGGGTCAGTGCTTTTTCGTAGCGCCCCTGCTCCGCGTAGATAAGCCCGATCCAACTCAAGGTATTCGTAGCCGCGTTCTGCCACCCGATTTCCCGACTGATCCGAAGCGCCTTGCGATGATAGCCGAGCGCCTTCTTGAGTTCTCCGCGGTTCCGATGGGTCTTCGCGGTGTTGTTGAGGGCGCGGACGAGGTCTTTCGAGTTTCCAGCTTCCTGCAGGATCTCAAGCGCTTCCTGGTGGCGAGCCAGCGCCTCTTCATTCCGGCCTTGGATTCTGTGAACCAGTGCGATGTTGTCAAGATGCGTGCCGACCTTTTCTCGGTTACCGAGCTTCCGATTCATTCCCAAGGATTCCTGAAGTCGGGCCAGGGCCTCTTCGTAGCGGCCCTCGTCTTTGTGAATGAGCCCGATGTTGTTCAACGTGCTGGCGACCCCCTCCCGGGCGTCGATCTCTCGGAAGATCGACAGCGCCTCCCGGTACTGCTGAAGCGCCTGTTCGTGCTTATTCTGTCGCCAGTAGATCAGACCGATCCCGTTCAGCGCGTCGGCAACCCCTCTTCGGTGGCCAATCGCCCGGAAAATTTCCAACGATTCCCGGTAGCGATCCAGAGCGTCTTCGAGTTGGGCTTGGCTGTAGTATGTATAGCCAATATCCAGCGTGATGTCTGCAATGCTTGCGGAGTCGGGGAGGGCCCGCCGTGCCCGGAGCGCCCCTTGGAGCAGGGACCGAGCGCGGACCGGCTTTTCGTCGCGGATCGCGTTGCCTTTTGCCTTCAGGGAATCGGGCCACCGCCGCAACTGGGCGCTGTCGGCAGCAGCCGGCGGATTCGCGCTTTCAAACCGCTCCAGGGCCGCCTCCAGGGAGTCGACGTGGGGCGTCTCGACCGAGTCGGAGGGGGCGTCGGACGGCTGTTGGGCGGACGCCGGGCGCAGTAGGCACGCGAAAAGTGCAGCCGGGAGTAACGCGCATATAGAGCGAAGCGGGGCCATAGCACGCAGATCTGTCTATTCCAGGGCGGGGCGGGACGCGAGAGAGGAGACGCGCGAGAAATGCTGCCAGTGCGCCTCCAAAGAGAAACGGGTCAATCCTGAAAAAGCCGAGACCTGACTTTGTTCTTCGTTCCGAGAAATAGAAAAAGCGCTCGGTCTCGACAACAGCGGCCGTACGCATCACATCCAGCGCACACGACCGCTCGTCGCCCCGAGCGCACTCGCTTGCAATCGAAACGTGGAGCCTACCTCATACCGAATACCGAAAATCACTGTGCACTGATCGGGCGCCCTCCTGTGACGACGGCGCCTCCGTCTGCTTCCGGTCCATCCCGCACAAGGGAAGCTTCGCTTCTCAGATGTGGGATCTTCTCCGATAGAACCCAGCAGTTCAGCCCAATCCGGAGCCACTCGCAAAGTGCATGACGATTTTGCGCAGTTGGTATCAGAGTCGCCTCTCCGGCAACGGGCAAGCTGGGCAAAGGCCCGCTGGCTCGGGGCCGAAACGCTCCTCTCTTTTCTCGCCGCATCTGCGCGGCACGCCCGCAGAGGAGCAACGAGCCAGCCCGATCCGAGGATGCTCAAGTTGAGGCTACTTAAGCTGCGGCTCCGGGCGGCTGAAGGCCCGCTTCGCAAAGCGGTTGAGGTGGAATCGCATCACGGCCTTCACGTTTTCCATCGAGCTCCCGTGTCTCCGGTAGAAGAGCACGGCACTCGTGGCGGGCAGCGTCCAGAACAGCGCGATCAGCAGGATGACGGTCGGCGTTGGGGTCATGGTAGGGAAAGGGGTTTTGAGTGAGCGAGTGCGTCGAACGTTTTCTGTTTCTCGATTGCACCCCTAAAGGCAGCAAGCCCTATTCCGAACTCGGCACTCTCCGGGATTTCCCCGCTCAACGGGCCGAAATTAGGCCGAGGAGAGGAGCAAGTCCTGTAAGGGGTTTCAATTTTACGAATTTCGCGACAGAATTCCCGAAAATATGTAAGCGGTTACAAACCATCGACTTCACAAATCCCGGCTATGAATGGAGGTAAACGGGGGTGAGAAGCCATTTTGTCCCGCACTCTCTTCACATTTCGTGATATTGTGTAAGCGGTTACGTCCCTGTTGCCGTCACGTTCGCTCATCAAACACAGTCGAGCACAGAAGGAGGCGGTGCACATTTCTATCGGCGATCGTTCGCCCAGAGCCGAGCTGCTGGTAAGTCCGGCGCGGTGCTGTCCGGGGCGGACTGCTGCTGGCTCAGTGCGGACCCGGCAAGCAAAACGGCCGAGAAGAGAGCGGTGAGCCCCAGCTTCGGGGGAGGGGGCATCGCGTCCCGGCGTGTGGATCGACGATTCTCTTCTGCAATGGCCCAGCTCACCGTACGCATCGACGACGATCTCAAAGACCACCTTCAAACGTTGGCTCGACGGGAGGGCAAAAGCACGAGCGGCGTTGTGCGCGGTCTTGTCCGGCGCCACGTCCGGGATCGGGGCGCTGCCCTTCGGGCGCTTTGGACCCAGGTGCAGCAAACCGCTGAGGACGCGGGAGCGGGCCCCGAGGACGTGGAGGAGGCGATTCGGGCAGTGCGCGAGCGTTCCCGTAGGGAGAGCCGCGGGGAAGGCCCGTTGGCGGAGGAGCGGCCGTGAACGTCGTCATTGACACCAACGTGTTCGTGTCGTCGGTCGTCGGGGGCCTTCCCCAAGAGATCGTCGAACTCTGGTTTGACGGTCGTCGCTCTGCCTCTCCGAGCCGATTGTGAAGAAGTATCAGCGGGTTTTCCGGGAAGTGGGTTTCCCGGGGGAGGTTGGCGCAGAGGAGCTCGCTCTCATCGAGGCCTTCGCGTCGGGGGAAGGCGTCCTGTACACAGGCGGCCTTCCGGCGATTGAAGGCACAAGCTCAGATCCCGACGACGACAAGTCTCTGGCGTGTGCCCTGAAGCTGGAGGCCGACTGTATGGTCTCCGGAGACACGGACCTCTTGGAGCTCGGTTCCTAACGGAAGGGGGGCCTATTAGCGAGATCGGACCCCGCTATCTTCCCTGCCGTAGTACACGAACGGTGCCCACCGCAGCGGATCGGTGTTCTTCTCGCCGTACTCGTCTTCAATAAAGGCGCGCTTCGTCTCGGTGACTGCCTCCGCGAAGGAGGTCTCCTCGCCTTGCGCCTTCTCGTAAACCGCCGTCATGAACTGGCGGGTCGACTCGTCCAGCACCTTCCACTGCGACACCAGCGTCGCGTTGGCCCCCGCCCGCAGGAAGGCATGGGAGAGACTCACGACGCCTTCCCCGGCCACAACTTTTCCGAGGCCCGTCTGGCAGGCGGACAGCACCGCCACGTCGGCCTGCATCTTCAGATCGGCGATCTCCTCCATCGTCAGGTAGCCGTCCCGCGCCGCGAGACTGTCGGACGCGCCGACCTGCGACAAGACCAGAGCCGAAAGCGCAGGCGTCTCCGGCACCGCCACGCCGTGGGTGGCGAAGTGCACGCGGCGATACTGGAAGAGCTGCCCGCGCTCGCTCATCGCCCGAATCGTGTCTTCCGACGCCTCCGGCCCGCTAATAACGGTCGAGGAGGGGCCGGAGAGGGTTCCGAGTTCCATCACCTCCTCCTGCGTTCCCGGCAGGTCCGACCACGTCCGGTAGCCGAGCTGCTGGTAGGTGGGGCGCGGGCTTTTGCCCTGCTCCATCCGCGTTTCTGCGCTACGGAGAAGTGTGGACGCGTGCGCCTCGGTCGCCACGCGGGTGGAGCCACCCCGCGCCTCGGCCACGAGGCTTTCGCCGTCTATTTCCACCTCCGGCTGGTAGGCCGCTCCGCCGACGGCAAGAAGCGAGTTCTCGCGCCCCCCATAGTCCCGCTGCTGGAGCTGGCGGCGCACCGTCAGGGACTGCGCGTAGCGGA
>CAZSBW010000201.1:0-5619 GCA_964604815.1 uncultured Salinivenus sp.
GTCGATCTGAAAAACCGACCCATCGAGACGCACAGCCGTCTCTTCATCGTTCAGGCGGCCCAACGGCTCATTCTTAAAAGCCAAGAAGCGCCGCGTCTGCGTTCCCGTTACCCCTACCGACACACTCGGAAGCCCAATCACGCGCAAATCGAGCCCGAGCGACGCAAGAGCGATGAGGTCCGTCCGACTGAGAAGATGCACCCTCGGAATGCCCGCGGCGCCGTCCTCGATACGATAGTTGAGCGCTGTTTTCGCAAACAGCCCGCCTCCCACCCCGAGCGCCCCCGGGGAATAGATGAACGACGGCAACAACACGGCCCCACGTCCCCGACTGGGCCGTCGTCCTAGGGAAATTGCCTCGCGGTGGAGGTCGGCGAGCGCCTCCGTGGAGAGGTCGAACTCCTTCCTGGCCGCCGGCTCCACCTGTCGGTTGTAGAATCGGATCTGATCGTCAATCGTCCGGCTGGCGGCCCCTTGCGTGCCGAGGATCGTGAAGTGGGACGCCGCCCGAGAAAGATGTGCGGGGTTGTAGAAAAAACTCTGCTCGATGCCGGGCAGCGCCACCCCCGCGTCTCCCATGCCCCGAACTACGGGCGACGCCAGGTAGGATCGATCTGTGAATCGATTGTTTTGGGCCTGTCCAATCTCCGGACCGAGGCCCACGAGCCCGACCACAACAATCAACAGTATGGATTGAGCCTCTGTAGCACTCACCATCACAGATGGGAACGGATTTTCTCACGAAGCGCTCGCGACGCGGGGCAAGAGAGATAAACTTGCGCGGCAGCGACGTGCGCCTCCAGAAGATCGATGAGAAAGGTCGTCCGCTCGCTGCCAACCGCCTCATTTCTGGCCTGCAGCCACGCCACTGCTCGTGCGGCCTCGTCCTTCAATCGACACAGGGATTGTTCGATGCGGGAAAGCGTCTCTTCCGTGCCCGCACAGGCAACGAAGGCCCACGACGGTTGGGCTTCTGTGTCAACGTACAGGGTGCCCGCGGTCTCTCGAACCCCCTGCTCTAAGGCAAGCATCCGACGAGATACCTGCGTCAGGGCAGCAAGGAGGTATCCCTTCATCCGAACGTCGGGGGACTGTTGGCCGAAGGCCTCCGCGCGCTGCTGGAGCACCCCGTCCACGAGGAGGTCAGAGGCGCGCCGAATCCGTTCCCGCTGTCCCAACAGGGTCCGCACGGCCTGCCCTTCGAACGTGACGACCCGAAATCGCTCCGGCGAGCGGTCGGGATCGACACCGTCACTGCAGACATCGCCCTCAGTGTCGACGGAATTCGAACGAACGCCTTCATTCACGTGCTCGGCCGCCGATCGCACCGTGAACGCGTCTACGCCGTGCGCAGCAAAGAGAGCGTTGACGAGTTCGATCCGAACCTCAACGTGCGTTGAGTCCTTCTCAAACGCCTCTTCGAGAAGCCGAACCGCGCGCTGATGATTTGTTTTCGTCATTGCAATCCGCGCGTCGGCGAGCAGGTCTTCCACGCTCGCGGGCTCCGACTGCACGCCATCGAACACGTTACAGCCGGAGAACCCAAAGCCAAGGATCAAAAATATCCCTATGACACAGCAATGACGCCAGCACACACACGTGGAAGGCATCAGAACAGCATACCTCTGGAAAAGACAGAAACGACGGTCGCCCGTCTCCTACGTCCGCGGCGGGGAATGCGGGCCGAAGTCAGACGCCGGTCCTGCATACAAACCGCGCAGACCGCTACGCGCCGGAAGGCTCGATCCGTGAGGCAGGGCCGACATTCCCGATCCGTGCTCGGGTGTGTGCGCTCCCGGCGTACGGGGTCAGGAATGAGCGCCCGCTCTCATACGGAATCCGTCCGATCCTGTCTGAATGCTGGAGAAGGAGGTCCTCGCGAATGAGCGGCGATTCACCCAAACGCTCCAACATAAAACGTTGAATATTAAAACGTTATGAGGAGCAATGTCCAGTCACCCGGGGAAGCCTTCTTCTTTCGCAGGCAGACATTTTCGAACTGGAAACAGTATCACGACTCGGGATCGTCGGGGTGGGGGTATTCTTCCAGGATCCGTGCGTCTTCGACGTTAGGATCGAGTTCGCGCTCGAATGCCTCCTTCGACCGAGTCGCAATCGAGGACACGCGGTCGGCGGTGGACTCAATGAGATTGGCCGTGAGGCGCAGGGCTGTCCCGCCCACGAAGACGGACTTGCCCAGCCAGTTCAGGTCTCGAAGGTTGACGCGGCGGCGGGGAGGCGTTTCGTCGGACATGGCACTACATCCAGAATACGAAAATAATCGGGGAAGAAGCGGCCCTTCGTAGACTCGACACACGTCGGTCCATCTACGCGTCCCGGTCCGGGTCGTGCGACCCGTTCCGGGGCGATTGGCGCTGAGCCGTCTCCGGCTCGGCCGCTCCCGGGCCGCGCCGTCCGGACGGGGGAGCCGACTCCTTTCGGGTCTGGCGAATGGCCTCTTCAAGCCCGTCGGCCAGTGCTTCGCCCGCCTGCAACAGGCCATGCGCCAGCGTTGACGCCGTCGCCTCTACGAGAAAGCGGGCTCGCTCCTCCACGTCGAGATCGTCAAAATTGCGTCGGGCTTCGTCGTACTCAGCGCGGGACCCTTCCTCATCGTTCATGACGTTGAACCGTTTTGGTGGGGGGGCCGTTCACGTAGGCGGCTCCGTTGGATAGCGGGATGCAAACCATCATGTGGACGCACTCCCGGACCCGATGGTTTCTCCCTCCCACTCCGAGTCACGCTCGCCGACCGTGAGAACGAACGCGAAATCCATTCTTCGGAGAGAGAAGACCTCAAAGGCGGACGATCGCAGATCTCCGGGTCCGAGCGCACCCGCGAGTCGCAGCCAATTTCAGAAATGGATCCACGTATCGGTATGAGCTCTTCGTCGGCGGCGGACGCCGAACCCCTTCTGGAGGGAATCGTGACCCGCTCTACGGGCAGCTGGTACGACGTGCGGGTTGGGGACCGGACGATTCCCTCGCGCGTCCGGGGCAAGTTTCGGCTCACGCGACAGGACGTTACCAACCCCGTCGCCGTGGGCGATCGCGTCACCATTCGATACAACGAGGACGATGACACTGGCTTTATCACGGAGATCGACGAGCGCACCAACAAGCTCAGTCGCCGGGCGGCGGGCCATCGGCAGGGCGAGGAGCACGTAATGGTCGCCAACGTGGACCGCGTCTGGATTGTGCAGTCCGTGCGGCTGCCTCCCCTCAACCCCGCGTTCGTGGACCGGCTCCTGGTGGCTGCCGCCGTCTACGAAATCCCCGCCGGGATCCTCCTCAACAAAATGGACCTGCTAACAGACAAAATCCGGCCCGAGGTCATGGATTTTCATCTCCGCTACGACGACCTGGGATATCCGGTTCTTCCGACGAGCGCGATGGAGGGCACCGGCATCGATCGGCTTGAATCGGCCCTCCAGGACCAGGTGAACGTCGTCACTGGGCCGTCGGGCACGGGCAAGTCCAGCCTTCTCAACGCCATCGAGCCGGGGCTGGACGTAGAGACCGGAGAGGTGAGCGAGAGCACCCACAAGGGCACGCACACGACGACCCACGCGGAGCTCCATCCGCTATCGGTGGGGGGCTACGTCGTCGACACGCCCGGCATTCGGGAGTTTGGGGTGCGGGAGGTCCACCCCAAGGACCTGGGGCACTTCATGCCGGACCTTGCGCCGTACGTCAACGAGTGCCAGTTCCCCGACTGCACGCACGACCACGAACCGGGCTGTGCCGTGAAAGCGGCAGTGGATCGGGGGGACGTGCATCCGGAGCGCTACGACAGTTATCTCCGGATTCTAGAGTCGCTGCAGGAAGAGGAGGAAAAACGGTTTTGAGGCCGGCCGTCTTTTCTCTCGACGGGCCCCGGTCAATGTTGTGTATTTCGTATTGCGTATCGTCTCCGGATCACGCGAAATATGCAGTACGAACGACGGCACAGATCTCTTCGGGGAGAAACCACGCAGAGAACTTCAGACGCCGACACTACTCACCGCCAGAGGAATCGGCTTCCCCATTCTCCCGCAGTGCATGCAGGTGATCCAGCTTCTCGGCGTCGAGGACGGTGTCAATCACCCCGTAGTCCTGCGACTCATTCGCACTCATCCAATAATTGCGGTCGGCGTCTTCCTCGATCCGCTCGTAGTCCTGACCGGTGTGGTGGGCCAGGATCTGATAGAGGCGCTGTTTCAGCCACCCGACCTCTTCGGCCTGAATCTGAATGTCGGACGCCTGCCCCTGCGCACCGCCCATGGGCTGATGGATCATCACCCGCGCGTTCGGAAGCGCGGCACGCTGGCCGTCCTCGCCGGCCGCGAGGATGACCGCGCCCATCGATGCGGCCATCCCGACGCAGATCGTCGCGACGGGGGCCTCCAGGTACTGCATCGTGTCGTACACGCCGAGGCCGCTGTAGATAACCCCGCCCGGCGAGTTAATGTACATCTGAACCGGCTGCTCGGAGCTTTCGCTCTCCAGGTACAGTAGCTGGGCAACGGTGAGATTCGCGATTTGATCGTTGATCGGCGTGCCGACAAACACGATCCGCTCCTTGAGCAAGCGGCTGAAGATGTCGTAGGCCCGCTCGCCTCGCGTCGTCTGCTCAACGACCTTGGGCACGAGTCCGGACATCGGTTGGCCCCCGAGCCCGCCTTCACTGATGCCGTCCGGCAGTGACGTGAGCCCTTTACTAAACTGAAGAAAGTCGTCAACGCTAGCCATGGCAGTACGCGATTGAAAGAGTGTGTGCTTTAATTACGGGACTCTCAATCCGTCCATCGGATCGACAGTTTCCTCTTCTTTGCAAGGGTAGAAGGATTGGACGATGAAAGGGGAGAATGGAACTACGGACCGAGGGGCTACGCCAACACCTCTCCCCCCGCTTCCGCCCTTCCCTCAGCAGATTGGACAGAGACGTTTCAACCATCAACCCTCTACCACTGGAGGAACAACGCTTGCTCCAGTGGTCAATTAGCTCCGAACCTTCTTGGTGGCTTTGTCGCCTTTCTCAACAAGCAGATCCAGTGCCTCATCCATGGTGAGGGCGTCGATCGACTGGTCGTCCTTGAGCGAGGCATTGGTACCGTCGTGCTTCACGTAGGGACCGTAACGGCCGTTCCACACCTCGATCGGCTCCCCACTTTCGGGGTGTTTGCCCACCACGCGCTGCGGCTTGTTGCGGTTCTCCTTCTGCCGGATGAGTTCCAGGGCGCGGTCGAGGTCCACGGTGAGCACGTCATCGTCGTCCTTGAGGGACGCAAAGGTATCCTGGTGCTTCACGTAGGGGCCGTAGCGCCCAATGTTGGCCGTAATCGGGTTGCCCGTTTCCGGGTGCTCGCCCAACTCGCGGGGCAGGTCGATGATGCGGAGGCCGAGGTCGAAGTCCACATCGTCCGGCTCCACGCCCGGCGGCAGGGACACGCGCTTGGGCTTCCCCTCCTGGTCGTCGTCGCCGAGCTGGACGTACGGGCCGTACGGCCCCGACTTCAGCAGAACAGGCAAGTCGGCCTCCGGGTGGATGCCGAGGACCTGATCCCCCCGATTCGCCTCTTCGAGAATGGCTTCCAGCTTCTCCTCCGTCGTGTCCCCGGGCGCGAGGTCGTCGGGCAG
>CAZSBW010000202.1:0-5611 GCA_964604815.1 uncultured Salinivenus sp.
CAGTGGACCGGGGAATCCGAGATTCCCAGGAAGATCTCAGCCGATTTCTTCACAGCCGCGATCTTTTTTGTGCATTTTTGTATCCAGACAAAAATGCACATTTACTTTCAAAAAGGACGAAACCCGCGCGGCGAGTAGCAGCGTACCGCGTTTAATCTCACAATCGCATGCAGATCTCCAGGACCGTGTTATGCTATCAGCGGAGATCGTCTTTAGAAACCCGTTCACGTATCAGTAAAGTCGAACTGGCACCCCTGCCTGGACTCGAACCAGGACCTGCGGCTTAGGAGGCCACTGCTCTTTCCGGGTTGAGCTACAGGGGCAAAAAGAAGGATGCGCGAAGCGGGACACGTGCTTTCGTCTGCGGATACGATTCAACTCACACAGCGACACGGGTTCCGCGTCACCGAGCAGGATGCGAACGCCGCCCTCCCCCGGTCATTCAAGAACGGTCCATTGCCTCTCCACGTGATTTGTCGTCTCGTATGTCCTCCCGCTCCTCACTCCTCCGTACCGGTCTTGCCGTCGGCGCCGGTGCAGTCGGTGTGTATGCCGGCCTCGCCGCCGCTCGCTGGGGGTATCAGCGCCGGCTTCCGCCCCCAACGGTCCTCTCTCCCGCCCTCGACTGGGAGACGCGCACACTCGAAACCCGGGACGGCCGCGTCCACTGCTACGTACGACCCGGCACCGGCCCGCCCGTCGTGCTGCTGCACAGCTTCAACGCCGCGGCCTCGACGTTCGAGATGAAGCCCATCGCCGAGCACCTGGCCGACACCACGAATCGCCCCCTCTACGCCGTCGACTGGCTCGGCTTTGGCCGTTCGGACCGTCTCGCTCTCGACTATACGCCCGACCTGTACGCCCATCAGCTCTATCAGGTGCTCACCGACGGGCTCGACCGGGCGGCCGACCTCGTCGCGCTCTCGCTCGGCTGCGAGTACGCGGCCTGGATGGGCCTTCAGGCCGCGCCTCAGGTCCGGCGCCTCGTGCTCGTCTCGCCGACCGGCTTCACGACGGAGCGCGGGCCGTCCCGGACGGGACGCCTCGGCCTCTCTCTGGCGGCGCGCACCGGCGCCTTCGAACTCCTGTTCTACCGGCTCACCCGGCGCGCCTCGCTCCGCGACTTCTACGAACGGCAGGTCTTCCTCGACGCCGCCGCTCTGCCAACGGCCCTCGTCGACTACGCGCACGTGACGGCCCACGCCAAGGGCGCTCACCACGCGCCCCGCCGGTTCGTGGATGGCTCCCTCTTCATCAACGACGTCGCCGAGGAGATCTACGCCCGCCTGTATCGGCCCACGCTCCTCCTCAGCCCGTCTACTCCCGGCCCCACGGTCCAGTCCTTCGACCTGCTGCCGTCCATCTTAGACCAAAATGCCCGAGCCCTCACGCACCGCACGCTTCCGGGCGGCCTGATGCCGCACTGGGAGGCGCCGTCCCCCTTCGTCGAGGCCCTGAACGCCTTTCTCCTCGACTAAGAGACTGTCTTGATCTCACACGATCGGGATGCGAACGGGACGTGACGATCGCAGACCGGTGATTCCCGTTCGATGAATGTCGTCCTGAACGGGTGCAAGCCCCAGAACCGAACCAAGCGCCATTCGATTTCAAGACGCTCAAAAATCAAAACAGTCTCAATGCAAAACCGGGCCTTCGCCCCGACCAAAATCAAGGGGACAGAACTCCCTGAAAATTTTCGTTTAAGCCCCTCGATTCAAGCAGATTTTACGGAGCAATCGATCTGGTCTTTGCTTACGTTATGAGTGCATAATCGAGAGGGAAAACACGGCGGTCACCGACCGCCAACGCCTCTCTATGCCCACCCTCTTTCCTCCTCTCTCCTCCCCATTTTTACGCCCCGGGCCGTCGCCCTCCCCTCCCCGCCCCGCGGTCCGGGGCTTTTTTATTTTCTGAGAAGCTGTTTGGTGGATGGATTCGAAGCCGAGACACAGTGGGCGAAGTGCCAGAAAGGCGCTCAAGTGAGTCCCTGTAGCGGCGCTACCGGGCGAACGCAGAAGCCTTTCTGCACGAGATCCACGAAGTCGCAGGTCGAAGACAATCCGCCAAACAGCTTCTGACCGGTTGACCCCCCCCATCTTCCTCTCGACAAGCGGGATCGACGGTCGGGGAGGGCTCTTCTCTCCGATCCGTCTTCCGCTCCCCCCATACCCACACACTCCCACGCTATTCAGGCACAGCTTCAGCTTGCGGAACGGAGTCTCCACCGCCCCCGGAAGGCACGGCGTTAGTCCTCCCTACAGAAGGTGCTTACTCCGCCCCCCGTCCACGGGCAGGGCCACGCCGGTGACGTAGCCGGCCCGCCTGCTCGCCAGGAAGGCCACGGTGGCCGCAAACTCCTCCGGCTCGCCAATGCGGGGAAGCGCATTCTGGGCCGCCCAGTCGGCCTCGATTTCCTCGTAGGTCTGTCCCGTGTCCGCCTGAATGTCGTCGGCCAGGTCTTCGAGCCGGGCGGTCCGCGTGTAGCCGGGCAGCACCGTGTTGACGGTAATGCCGGTGGGCCCCAGGTCGTCGGCCAGGCTCTTGGCGTAGCCCTGCACGCCGGCCCGGGCGGTGTTGGAGAGGGCCAGGGTGGGGATGGGCTGCTTGGCCGACACGCTGGTGACCATGATGATGCGGGCGTGGGCGTCTGCCTCGGCCGCCGCGCGCAGGTGCGGCAAGGCCGCGTCACAGAGCGCAATCGTACTCATCAGGTTCAGTTCAACCGCCTCGCGGTACGCCTCTCCGCCCACGTCGGTTGCAGCGCCGGACGGCGGCCCGCCCGCATTAGTGACGAGAACGTGCAGCTCGCCAAACGTGTCGACGGTCTCGTCGATGGCGGCCTGTACGTCGGCCTCGTCGGTAACGTCGGCCACGAGGGGCAGTACCCGCTCGGCAGGCACGTCCGCCGCCGAACGGAGCTCGTCGGCGGCAGCGGTGATGCGGTCCTCGTCGCGCGAACAAATGGCCACCCGGGCGCCCTCCTGTACGAGTTCGAGGGCGGCAGCCCGGCCCAGTCCTTTGCTGGCTCCAGCGACGAAGGCAGTACGATCGGTGAGTCCGAGATCCATGGGGAGAATGCTGTTGTGGATGGTATAGGTCGATTCCAAAGTCGCAGTCCCCCTCCAGGCGTGTCTGCCCCTACCCGTGATCCGTCAGGTGTTAGTCACTCTGCTCAAAGAAACTGTGAAGCAAAGCAAATCGCTTCGAATCAACCCGGTTGGCCCGAAGAAATTGCCCCCGTCAACTCCGGACGCGAAGCGATCCGGAGTCCAGTGCCCGTAAACAAGCACTGATAAGCCGTGGAAAACCCTAAATTCCGCTGGACACCGGCTTACTGAATCGATGCTGAATCAAGTTCAGCACATGGTTCAGCACAGGCTCAGGCCGGTGTGACGGGGGCGGCCAAACTGGCCGATTAGCCATTTATCGAAGCAGATAACTCGGTTCGCCATAACTTCACGTAGGGGGTCTAACTCCTGCCGTGATCCGTGACAGCACAAGGATCATGCATCACGTCTCACGGTCCAAAAACTCCGTCACCACTTCGGCAAGGGCCTCCGGCTGATCGGCGTGGACCCAGTGCCCGGCGTCCTCGATTGTCGCGAAGCGAGCGTTCGGAAACAGGTCGCGAATGGCGGGCACGTCGTCGTCCGACACGTAGTTGGAGTCCCCGCCCCGAACAAACAGTGCGGGGCCGTCGAAGGACTCGTCGCTCGCAATGGCGGCATTGATGTCGTCGTAATGGCGCCGGATGGCGTCCAGGTTCATCTTCCACGTGTACTCCTCGCCGTCGTAGTCGAGGTTTTTGAGGAGGAACTGCCGAATGGGCCACGACGGCACGTCCTCCGCCAGGGACGCGTCGATCTCCTCCCGGTCGTCGTACTGGGACGGGTCGATGCGAGCGAGTGCGTTGAGCAGGTCGGTGTGCCGCGGCTCATATTGGCGCGGTGCCATGTCCACGACGATTAGCTTCTCTACCGACTCGGGGTAGGTAAGCGTCGTTTGCATCGCCGTCTTGCCGCCCATCGAGTGGCCCAACAGGTGAGCCCGGCCCAGCTCGTGCCGGTCAACGAACGTCTTCACGTCGGCCGCCATGCTCGGGTAATCGATGCGGTCGGTGTGGGGGGAGTGCCCGTGGTTGCGCTGGTCGACGGCATAGACGGTGGCCACCTCCTGGAACGCCGTGCGACTGAGGGTGTGCCAGTTGCCGTTGGCCCCGAGAAGGCCGTGCAAAATGAGAAGCGCCGGTCCATCCTGACCGTACTGGTTGTAAAAGAGATCCATACCAACTTGCTTGGGAACGGTGGAGCGTACAACTGCACGACGGGTCCTGCACACCGATCCTGACAAAATCGCACAGGACCCGTCGGCGGTATGATTTCCCCCACCCAGATGATGGTACGACCCTCAATCGCGCGATGAGGAGAGGAGTTCCTACGGATCGAAGATCCCGAACCACCCGGCGGGGGACCGGCTACAGGTGAAGGATTTCCTGCATTGCGACTGAGACCCGGGGCAATTCCAAAAGAACCGTTGGGCAACAGGGGCGCGACCCGCCCCGGCGTGTCGCTTCCGGATTGGAAAACGTCCCCTACGAACCGATTGAAGCTGCCGCTGGACCCGATTGCGGCCCCCGATCACCACCAACGAATTCCCTCTTCTTTCCGGACGAACACAACTTCCGTCGTGACGCGGCACCTCCTCGTGGCCTTGTCCACGATCCTCCTTCTGACCTGCGTCCCCGGTCTCGCCCACGCGCGGCCAAACGTCTCGTCGCTTTCCATCCACAGTTTCCAGAAGAAGGAAGCCGTCCCGGCGGCCGACTCGTCCGACACGGATCCCCCTGCGCAGTCGCCCGCTCTCTCGCGGTCGATGATCAGCGTGTGGGGAGCAGGCTCGGTGACCGCGGGCAGCATCCTCGGCCAGATTTCCGAGGGCTGGGTTGGACTTCTCGGCCTTCGGTACCACCGGCTTCTCATCCCGACGGCCAATGAGGACCTCGACCGCCACAACACCGCTACGCTCACGTACACGGCCGACCTGGTCCCACTTGCGGCGGTCTCCATCCCGAAAGGGACCTTGCCCGACTCTCCCTCTTCTGCCATACAATCGGTCACGGAGATCGGATTGTCGACCTACGGAATGGCCGTGTATCCGATTGGACTCCGCGTCGGCTTTCGCCCCTCGGCCCCCCTCCGCCCATTTGTTGCCGGGCACACTGGATTCTTTTATCTTTTCGACCCGGTACCCGACGAGCGCGGCCGCCAACTCAACTTTGCGGCGGGCGTTGGGGGGGGCGTGACGATTTCGCTCGCTCCCCGAACCACCCTCACCCTGGGATACCGATACCATCACCTATCAAATGGCTTCCGTGGAAGTATCAATCCTGGACTTGATGCAAACTTGCTGTACGTGGGGATCGGGCTCTCTCCCTAAATGCCGCTCCTTGGTGCAGTCGCAAGCAATTTCTTCGGGAAGGAGTCCTTCCGAGCGGGACGCAGCAGGCAATCACTGTGACTTTTTGAGATTAATCACCGGACGCGGCCCCGACGAAGAGTGCCTTGGAGGACCGACAGAAAGCCCCTCCGGCCTCGAAGAAAATCGCGCCCGG